>VGTI01000014.1 GCA_016874735.1 Deltaproteobacteria bacterium | reverse complement strand
CTACAAAAAGCGCGGTCTCAAAAAACTGATTCACTTGATTCTCGGTGGCCGCGTGGACCGACTGATGCTCACTCACAAGGACCGATTGCTGCGTTTCGGAGCTGAGATCATTTTTTACCTATGCTCTCACTGCGGCACCAAGGTTGAGGTCACATGAAGTGGCCCCCGCAACGCCTTGGACATGAGGCACTAACCCACCCCGCATTTTATTGGGAAAAAAATTTATTCAAAGTGCGCGTCGCGCACTGCGCTTCCCAAGTTTTCTTCTGGAATTGGTCAGAGAATTACAGGTGTCTCTTTACTTTCGTTTAGACGCTCACCATTAGGAAGGAAATCCGCGTTCTAAAAAGGGTTGGTACATAAGTCTACTATCCTCTAGTCGCTGTCTGCAGCGATCAGCCAATTCATTTGCTCGGCCGATATCTTTGTCAAATATCTCGAATTCCTGAGGTGTTATTTCGTAGTATTCGTCACCCTCTGCAAGGTGATTGGTGACAGGTATTGACAGAAAGTATTTTCCTGAATTTTCTTCGACACCGATAGCGTATCGACCAATGCGGCTAAAGGCTGTGTCCCTGAATTTCATACTAAATTGACCTCATCAGAATTATTGCTTCAAGATATTTGAAACGTCCCAGGTTCCTTGTGGTGCCGAACTGAGGTCTACAACGGCTTCAGTGCTTCCGCTTGGAAGGATACCACCAGGTAGCCAATGAGAATTCGCTCCTGGCTCGTTTCCCGACGGTAAACGCAAACCAATTTTTTGCGGATACTGGATATCCAGTCGAAGAAGCGTGTCTCCGTCTAATGCGCCTCGATCATAGCCCAAATATTGTTCATAGGATCTCAGATCATTTCCACATTTTTCTATAATGCGATCAGCATCTCTTTTAGTTAATACGAAAGCTGTTCCATCGGTTTGTGCAGGTCCGTAGCGGTCAAACCTTTGTTTTGGTATTAATCTCGTCGCCCCCTCGTCAAACTTAGCTAAATGGGCATCTATATAACTCTTGGGTAGATAGGTCTCAGGCAGTGGTCTTTGGCCTTTGGGTGTGTTGATGATTTGGGCATAACGCTCGGGTCCGATGACTGAGATCGCATCGTCGCCGGATCTTACTAGTTTATCAGCTAAAACACCGACGTCATCTGGACGCATCCCGCCGCGTACCAGATCTTCGGCGACGGTACCGCTGCGGAGCTTTTGGGCGATATTTTGGCCGGTAAGTGCGGCTGGTGCGTAAGCATGAAGGAGCTTCAGGCCTCGTGCAGCCTCTATGACCTCCCCTGTCAATGTGGCGGCTACAGCACTGATTTCGGGTACCGCCGTCATTACGGCCGCAGCAGTGGCTGCCTTGGTGAGGCCGGCTCCGGCATAGAATGTGGCTAGCTCAAAAGTGACGCGGCCGACGACCTCGCCCTTTTGTTCCGCCGAGTAGCTTGGATAGTCGGTGGCGATCTTGGCGACCTGATCGTAGATGATCTGGTAGGTCTGCTCGTAATTCTTAATTGCGGTAGCAATGGCCGTAGCACTGTCGATGGGATGAGTGACCATCGTGGCGATGCCGTCTACCATCGATGCGGCGCCCTTGAAGGCTCCCGTTCCGGCGCCGGTGACGAAGTCCAGGACGGCGTAGGCGTTGTCGAGAGCTTGGTCAAAGCGCAGTAACTGGGCACGGATTACACGGTCAGTAAGTTGACGGACGGCGACCGATGCAGCCAGATACATACTCTCGCTAAACTGATCAGGGGCAATTGCCGCAAGGCGGTTACTAACGCGGGCGGTTTGGTAATCCTCGTAAGTGCCTTCACCTATACTGATGCCAAAACGCTGGCGCGCCGCGTCCGAGAGGGTGATGCTGCGGTAGGTCGCAAGTCTTGGGTGATTAGTAGCGTAGTCTAGTTTAGCGCGGGCTCGATTGAGGTAACGGTCACCCAGTAGTTTGGAGCCGCTGGCTAGATACTGGTCAGCCAGGGCAAGGGTCCCGACAATGTGGCCAAGCTCAGCGGCACGACCATTTTGACTATCTTTACTATCCTTTGCGATGTGTCCTAGCGTCTCGTTCAGGACTTGCCTCACGGCCCGTCCTACGGGAGACCACTCGTCCGTCTTTAGGGTGAGGTGACCCGGTACACCTGCTGCTAAGGCCCAGCTACTGACTAGACCTCGATCGTCGGTGACTGAGCGCAGTGCTTCTTGGTATTGCTCACGGCGGGCGTCACTGGTCGTGCTTTGCGCTAGTCCAGCGAGAGCAGAGATGCGCTCGCCCAAGGCAGCGGGTTCGCCGCTCGTTCGCATTTGGGCGAGGCTTCTGCGCTCCTTGGCTATAGCCTCTGCGGGCAGCATGCCCTGCCTCAGACGCGCGATCTCGTCCTCGGTTTTTGTCAATGCATCTTGAATAGGCTGCGGCCTAGTCGTCATCCGCAGCGCCACAGCGTCGGCTTGGTCTCTCGCCCCGTTTAGCGTTGCAAGCGATGCCGCAACACTGCTAGTGGCCTCGCCCAGAGTGACGCTGCCCTCGGTCTGGATGCGGCGGATTTCAAGCTCTACAGATTTATTGGCCTCGGTGACTTGATTGATCGATATTTTGACGGCTTCGATGGATTGTTCGATGGTATCTAAGATCAGGGCACGCCGCATGGCGCGATCGGCGGCGGCTCGTTCATCAGTTTCCTTGCGGCCTCGTACCAGAACGTCGTAGGCGTAGCTTACCATGGCGCCTTGCTGCTTCAGGGTGACGCCTATCAGATCAATGTTTGCTACTAGGTAGCCGATGGCCATAAGGCCACCGACTGCGTTTGAGCTAAATGCGTCTTGATTACCGGCTGAAGATGACGATGGTGGTGGGTAAAAGACCACGTACTCTCGGTCCCGACGTGGCTCGTATTTATTGACGCCGAATTTATCCATCTCGTTGCGCTCATCGACGGCGCTAATAGCAGGGGCTTGTTCATAGGATACTGCGACCATTTGGTAGCTCTCTGGCACTTGCGGGCCCTTGGCACATCGTCCTGTTTCGCAGTTTGCGGGCCCCGTGATAGGCGCTGCAGTTAACGACTGACGCACCAGGTCGCCGAAGATAGCTTTGTCAGACGGAGACAGGCGCTTGGAGAAGGTCGCTAAGTCTTTAATACTGCAGTCACGGTAGTAAAAGCTAACGGATTCGGTCTTACCATCAGTATTGCGCGTAAGATCGATGCGACAAACTTTGGCAAGTGCTGTCTCAGCGAAAAAGAAGGTGAATAAAGTAAAGAATATATAGTTGGCACGCGCAAAGAGTTGACGCATTCAGGGGCCTCACGTTGCCAGGATTCGGAGATAAATCTTGGACCGGGATCACATGTTCTGGTGAGGCTCTACGAGCATAAACTATGCCATCAATAAATAGCTGAAATCCCGTAAAATTTCATTTTTGCAAAGTGGCCAGGGATTTGGCGCTGGTGACACTGTGCATGCGAACAGTCACTAAAGCGCGTTATCCTGTTGCAGTCCATAGTCTTTTGAAAACCACGAAGATTACGAATCATAGCGCAGACAAAATCCATGCCCTTAGTAGTTGCTTCGTTTTAGCCTCGAAAAAAACGAAAAAACATTTCGTCAATTCCTTGGCCAATCAGCCAAAATCATAAACGCAATAATTTTCGTGAGCTAAATTTGGCACGGTTCGTGCTCAGTGAATGTTCGAATCGAAATTGTTTTTCAACCTTAGTGTATTAGGCTCGTAACCACCTAATTCAGTTAAATAGAGGGTGAATCGTCATGGTTTCTAAGTCGGCTTTTGCCTCTGCGTTAATGATATGTGTTCCGGCATTGATGATCTCATGCAAGCTAGGCGCTAATTCCAGTAAGGTGGCAAGCTCAAGTGGACCATGTGATGCATCTATTTTTGCTGCAGATGGTTGCGAGCAACAAACTGTGGATCGCAGTAGACGCATCAATTTGAACTTTGGGGTCAACGCTCTGCAAAAAAGCGGCGCTATTCAGGACAATCGATTGATGCTTGGTCCAGGGGAAACGATTATCGCCAACATCCCCTTCACAAATCCAGTCTACCATGCTGACATTTTGACTACCTTGAATGTTGAGTACAAGGAAGTTCAAGTAAGGCGACAGGAATGGAAAAACTGTGGATTCCTAAATGCTGAACGCTGCCGCCACTGGGTTGACCGTGACCGCGGCGTCGTGAGAGTGCAGCTTTTTATCGAGGCTAATGGGACTCGATATTTTTCGCCGACCTACGATACCAGTACTCTACCGGCAACGGATTGGTCCGAGAATTCGGATCTTTTACGAACTATGTTTGGACCCATAGCCTCTATGATGGACGGCAAGATCTTGGACAGCTTTCGCGACATGATGAACGGCTTGATTCCCGGACGTGATCTCCATACGGGCTGGCGAACCTTTACAGGAGCCGTGGACTCGCCGATTAACACCTCAATTCCACCTAATGCTACGGGTGGGAGTATTAAAGTTGGAGCCATTGTATCCGGCGCCGGACTCGCAAAACTTGCGCCATTCTCTCTAACAATCCAGACATTCAATGAATGATGTAATGGTTATTTTTAACTAACAATCCAAATGTGGTGCCGTGATGTCTATTACTCAAAAAAATATTCTGATCACAATGATGTTGATTTTAGCTACATCAGTCGGATGTCTAAAGAAGACGAAAAAATCCTCAGTTAAATCCGACAATCCAAAGCCAGGTACCGTCTGCATTACTTACCAGTCGGGATATGTCGCTTGTGATTAACTTTTTCCGACCAAATTTAGGTTTGATAACTATGTATCGATTCTTGACGTGTTTGATGACGGCCACCGTGATGGTGGCATGTGGCGTGAAAGATAAAAGGCCCAGTAGCATCAGTAGTGTGGAGGCTTATGGTGGCAACCTAATCTCCTGCGCCTTACAGGAGGCGTTTGATTGCTCTTTTAACGAATTTTTTCTTGATACGACGACTTATCCCCATGAAATGCGGTTTGAGATCGATGCCTCGTTCAGGTGCGGGTCAGCTGGTCACCCTCAGGACTATTTTGTTGGTTTTTTCTCTGAGAGTGATCAGATTTTTACAGAGATGCCAAGATTCGGACGGGATGGTGCTCCCCACCAAACTATAGTGGCTCGAGGCAAAGGTCCCCTAAAGTTTTATGATTCCGACAAAACTTGGACCAAGGGCAGCCCTAAGTATGAGCGTGATTGCACCATAGTGGTACATGAACTAGTCAGTCGAGATATTTCGGACGGTACAAAGGCTATATTGCGAGAAATCGTTGGCAAAAGCTTAGGTCCTCTTCAGCTTGATTACTCGCGAGCTGCTTCAATTAGCTCCCTAGTTGCGCTGTTAGATAGTTCGCTGACTAAACTTGATCTCGCCTCAGTGAAGGGACTCTTTACCAACTTTAAGAGCAATCTTGAGGCTCT
Organism: Deltaproteobacteria bacterium; assembly: GCA_016874735.1. NCBI lineage: Bacteria > Pseudomonadati > Myxococcota > Myxococcia > Deltaproteobacteria bacterium. Next base: position 72,424 of record VGTI01000014.1, on the reverse strand, counting down.
CAAAGTATCGCAGGGTATTCAAGGTGATTGGGCGCCGGTATTTACCGAGATTGACCTTGTGCTAGCTCTTAATCCTGCTGTCGATCCCGAAGTTAAGTCGCATGTAGCGGTAGAGAAAGCTCTGGTCTCTATTCGTGATAATAATGAGGCCATGCTCAAATCCATTGCGATGCGACTAGGTAAGTATCTGGCCGATGCGGACGAGGTTTTGATGTTTGCACGGGAGGGGTCTGTGGCGGAGGAACGAGCGCAGATTGATGTAATCAAAAAGCAAATAACGAGATAATGACATGCGCACTAAAATTATAAAGCGAGCCGCGCTCATCACCTTGATCGGGATGTTTCATTTCCCAGAAGCTGTCTTTGCAAATCATTTCATGAGATCAGCGGAAAGCTTGATGGAATGGAATCGTAAGTTGGCGGCTAAACAATCAGAGCTGAAATTTAATCTTATGACGAGGATTGAGTCTGAGTACCTAAATGGTCTTGCTAAAGCTCTTAAGCCAAAGACCGACCTGTTAAGTAAGGAAAGCCAGGATTTAGACGGTATCGTCATGGAATTGAATGCTGCTACTTCATCGGTATCACGTGAAAGTTTTCACAATATTGCCATGATTCGCAGTCGCACTTTGGAAATATCCCGGCGCTCCGAAGATACCATAGAAAAGTCTCTGAGTATTGTGGATGGCATACTGGCGCAGAGGGACTTTTACGACGGTTTTTGCGAGCGTTTTGCGCCACTAGTTGATGCGTCTGAGGTCAAAGCAGACCCTTTCAACATTCCTATAAAGGGGTTGATTGACTACACCCGGTACTTCAGTATGGCCGGAAGTGGCGAAGACGGGACAGGTGTCACATATCTGCAAGCCAGTGGTGATCCCGTGGTTGAAGGTGCGGCCCTTTTCGGATTTGGGGCTACTGCTGCCGCAAGCGCAGGATTCTTACTTTATGAAACTGTGATACTTGGGAAGGCGCTCGGAGCGACTGTTAGTCTTTTTGGCGCAGGAAACGTTTTGTTATCAGTAACCGGCGCTGCCGCTGGCATTGCCATTGGAGGCGTAGCATTGGTGCTCGTCGGTGCAGCTCTATGGACTCAGTACAGAAATAATGAGCGCAAGGAAGCGGCCGAGCGAGAGAATCGTAAAATTGTAGCTGAATACGAAGCTGCGCGCGACTGGTATCAATCGCAGAAGATATCGCAGGCCGAATATCAAGATCTGGCCAGAAAACACTGTGAGAGTCCGGAATATGCCGGTGTGATAAAGGATCACATCAAGCGACTCGAAATACACATGCTCAATGCCTCGACTCTACGTGACAAGCTCTATGATTCACGGCGGACCTTGAGTCAAACGATTGGAAAAATTGACACAATATACAGCAACTTCAAGGAGCAGCTGGGTAAGCAGTATGGGAATGCCCTACTGCTGGTGGTAGAGCGGGAAGTTGCTCTCGAGGTAAAGACCAAGATGCTTTGGGATGTGTACAATAACGATATTAAAAAACGGATTGAAGCGACCAATGCAGCTATCATTTCATCAAAGTCCTGCGATGCAAATTACCTGAAAATTCAGGATCTCCGCCATGCCATTCAGGCAGTTTTGGGTATGTTGGATGAGGTGGGGGACGTCAATAGTTACACGGAAGCATTAACCGAGGTGAGATCACGCATTGATCGTGCGCTCACGCTACTTTCGGCAAAAGTTAGTTCTTGCGCTGGTAATTACAGCGGCAACGATATCGCCTTGTTTGATCTTTGAGGTGAATGCCATGAGGGATTTATTTTTTCTTCTTGTCTTGAGTCTATTGTTACCAGTTGGATGCCGTAATGGATCAAGACGTCAAGGTTCAGAAATAAAGGTTACGCGGGTGAGTGGCGACGAGGGCATGCATGAGCCCGTGCCTATATCGATTAACTGCAGACTGAGGAATAATGTTTCCTATGACCTCCATGCAAAAATTGATCGCCGCGGATTTGACTTATTGGTCCATACACTGGTTACCAAGAGTTATGTTGGATTTTGGTCGGGATCTCAAATAAATCAAGGTAAAAACTACGCCGAAAAGATAGCCCTCAGAGCGCATGAGATTGGGGCGCTTAGCGAATGTTTGGTGAGTCAAAATAAAGTCGGTGACGCTGGGCTCCTGATTCCCACGAATGTTGCCGCACCTGTAGTCTCAGTTCATGAAATGCAAGGACAAGTTTCTCCCGCAACCATAGATGCCAGGTCTGATTTCACGGAACAACGGCTCTTAAATCAATTTGCTCAGTTAGAGTCGGCTGTCGCCAGTCAGGATTGGCGTGCCACATACCACGGTATTGGGCAACTTCGCCTCGATCTAGTTACGGCTGCGAGGAACTCATTACTTGTCAGTAAAAAGTTGGATGAGATTGGCAAGCGAACGGAGTCGATCCACGCTAAATTAGTTAGGGGCGGCGTACTCATGTGTCCCGGACAAGTTCAGCTGATTGAGGATCCGCGACAGATTTCGGAATTCGAAGCAAAGCTTCTACGTAATCTTGCGAGTCAGTCGTGTTTTGTAGGGCGGTCCGCGACACCACAGGAATCGCTGCGATTTTGGGTGGCGGCCACTGATCTGCTCATGCCAGGGGCGATTACCAGTGTTTACTACGCGGCGCTTAATGCCAAGACGGGAGATGATCTTCGGCGTGTTTTCGTTGCTGCCCTGGCAAGTCAACGGACATCCGGTGGCTTGAAATCGTGGAGTGATGACATAACCAAGCTGCGCCAGTCCTCAGATGGCAGCCGTGAGGTTCTGCAGGCTTTTATAAAGGGCAAGCTTTTGACGGCATACCCCGACTTCTTTGCTTTAAATAGCGAGCTTCAGGACCAAATGCCCGCGGTCCTGGTCGACTATTTGTAACACCACGACTGTAGGGCACCACGAGAGAGATTAATCCTCGAAATCGCGGTCCATGACGGTCTTCCGTTTATCAGCACCGGCCTTTTCGATAGCGCGGAGGCATTCACGTTCGATAATTTTCGTGAGCGCATCCATCACCGAGGCCGAGGTATTCATACCGGCTTTATCTTTGATCAGTTTTTTAACCTTGCTAGCTACTACGAGTACTTCACTCATGTCGCGATCCTCCTAGCTTTTCTGTGAAAATCGATTGAGCATCTCCTGCCGCAACCAGTGGTCCATAATAACCAATATAGCCATCGCCTCAACCATCGGCACTGCGCGTGGCAGCACGCAGGGATCATGGCGGCCGGCCTTTGGCTTGAGTTTAACGGGACGTCCTTGGGCGTCGACTGTGTCTTGTTCCTTGAAGATTGTAGACACAGGTTTAAATGCCACGCGGAAGTAAATGGGCTCACCATTACTAATGCCGCCCTGTGTGCCACCGCTGCGATTGGTGACTGTGCGCACAGTGCCGTCTTTGACGGTAAAAGCATCATTATGCTCTGAGCCGAAAAGCTCGGTCGCAGCGAAGCCAAGTCCAATCTCAAAGCCTTTGCTAGCTGGTAGGCTTAACATGGCTTTGGCAAGATCGGCCTCGAGTTTGTCAAACACCGGCTCCCCCAGTCCGACGGGGACGCCTGTGATGACGCAGGTAATCGTGCCGCCGACTGTGTCACCGGCCTTTTGCGCACTGGTGATGATATCTTCTAGGCTCTGGCGCGATGTCGCATCTGGGCATCGGAGTGCGTTAGCCTCGACGACATCGCGAGTTACGGCAGTGGGGTCCGCGATTGTAGCCCGCACCCCCTTGACGGAGTCGACGTAGGCCACACATCGGAAATCCGGTAACTCACGCCGCAAAATCTGCTCTGCAACCGCTGCCGCTGCAACTCGCCCAATCGTTTCGCGAGCGCTGGCACGGCCGCCGCCGCTAGCTGACTTGACGCCATATTTAGCAAACGTCGTGTAGTCAGCGTGCGAGGGGCGAAAGACCGTATTCATGTCTTGGTAGTCCCCAGGGCGCTGATCCTCATTGCGGACAAAGAGGGCTAACGGTGTGCCTAGCGTAACTCCTCCATCGAGCCCTGATAAGCATTCAACCTGATCCTTTTCCTGACGCGGAGAGCTTAGCTTACTCTGGCCAGGACGCCGCCGGTTTAGCCAGGTTTGAACCGCTGCTAAGTCTAATTGGAAACCCGGCGGACACCCATCAATGACAACTCCGACACCGCCACCGTGTGACTCGCCAAAGGTAGTTGCGCGGTAAACATGTCCAAAAGTGTTTGGCATTGGGAGCCTCCTTTAGAAGAGGGCATCAAATCCGGCCGTTAAATAAGGCTGAAAGTCAGGGCGCTGCACGACCTTGCCCGCACCTATTCCAAGGTTAACATTGACGCCTTTATTTTCTAGATGCAAGTCTAGTGCATAACCGTGGGCAGCAAGCAATTTATCCCACCCGCGTCGAGGTCGCGCGCCATTCCAGCCAGCACCATAATTATAGAAGGCGGTGAGGTTTAGTTGCTCGAAATAAAGTAACCACCACGACTTATTGATGTCGGTGATGATCGGGACCGTATAGTCAGCCTTGATGCGCCCCTGTGAATTGGATTGGATCGGAGTGAAGAGGCCGCTATTGGCTTGACTGAGGGCAAACGAGTTTTGATTATAACCACCGCCGCTACCCGGAATAAAAGTCCTAAGAGGTAGGTAGTATTCGCGAAGTTCGCGCATTTTCTTGCCACGCGTGCGCGATCCATCGATCCCTAGACTGAGGCGTCCGGACCTTGGCATGGTGAATCCTGCAGTTACACTGCCACCGAGTTGATTGTAGTCGAACTGGCGATTAAAAAGCGCTGGTGCCACACGTCCTGATACTTGGGCACTGAGGCTCATTCTTCCAAAGGATCTGAACCAAGCAAAAGAGGCAGACGGCTCGACCAGATAACCCTGACGAATACCAGATGTGAATCCGATAATTGGGCGCAAGTGGCTGTATTTAAGTCCAAAACTCACGCTGGCCACACCGTCCCAAAGACGCATGCCGTAGGCACCCTGGAAGCGGCTGCCAATTTCGTCCATGTATTGAACGCGGGTGACTTGGCCATTCGATAGAATACCGTTGAAGGTATGCTGTCTAAACGCCGAAACATTTAGCGTTGGCCGCCAACGTGTCGACGTGAGCGAGATATCGGTATTGGGGAAATTACTGAAGAGACCGTAGAGAAAGCTGGCCTGCACGGTTTCGTTCTGCATATGGTCCATGAGAGGGACAGAGACCACCCCAAACTGGGGACCGTAAGCATCGTTGGCCCCAATCCATGGGAACATAAAGACTGGACGTGCGCGGTATGCCGCCGGCTTTATACTGTTGTCTGTGCCTGTCTCAGGTTGCACCGCTTTGTCCGTAGTTGGTGATGCGGACGCTTCAGCAAGTGCTTTTGTATTCTCCTCCAAACTCGGAGTCCGCCAAATTGAGGCTCCCTGAAGGGCGGTCGCTAGGTCAAGCGGCCCCTTTTGTAGCATGGCAAACTGTAAGGGCGACATTTGTCCGGTCGGCAAGGTACAGGGAACCACTTTTAGCTCACTGGGCTTCACCTTGCGAATATACTGATCTTGACCACCGTAAAGACCAAGTAAAAGCTCACCCGACGCTAGACCCTTCACATCTATGATATGATCCCGCACCAATGCCATACCCTGGCAGGTCCCATCACGCGTGTAGCGGCGCAGCGTCCGGCGATCTCTCTCGCCCAGGAGTAGCCATGTGTCACTCTGTTCGTTCTCAGAATTATCAGTAAATGCGGCTGCAATTGGCTGCCCAAGACCAGTTTGGAACGTCGTTTTAAATTGCCGCGTCGCGGCGTCAAAGACGCGCACTTCGTAAAGGGTGCCAGTCAACTTTGCTGTGCCGACGGAAAACCAAAGTTCTTGACTGAGTTTGTCGCCCGGTTTGCTGGCTCGTTGACCGAGGGGCCGGACCGCTTCTGGTAGACTTGCTGTAAGCGGACAGTTGACGGCACCGCCATCTTTACTGACCAAACAGAAGCTAGTGTGTGACTCTTCTTGCTCGTACCATGCTAGGTCTCTCGGCAATTCCCAGAGTTTACTCACCAGCCCTTTACGTTTGATAGTAAACGTTTTTGTTGGTGTGGCGCCGGGCTCGACGATTTGTGTCCAAGTGATCGTACTCATGTCCTGCGGCGCGTCCGGTAGGTACTTGACAATGCCAACGTAAGACTTGCCCCTGAATGCTGTGAATGCTTCATGGTCTCTGGTGACGGGGGCCTCTCGCTTGGTGTCGATAGCCCAACCAGATTTATCGTCAAACACCAACGAGCTAAAGGCGAGACCTTGATCTCCAGAGGTGAGAATCTCAGAGATTGAGCCGTCCGAAGTCCAGCCACCTAAGCCGCGAAACGCGAGCTTTGGCGCTCGCTCGCTCACAAAAAACGGACCATCAAAGGCAGACTTCCAATGCGCGGTGGCGGCAGCTTTGTAGGCGACGTATAGGTCGGCACCATCAAGGCTGCGGAAATCTTTCATTGCGTGATCAATCGGCATGTGACCTGGGATCACTGACACGGGCCAGTACCACGGCCACAGATAATGCTCGTAGTCGCTCAGTAAAGTGGGGAGTTTGTTGGCGTCGCCACTACGGAGAATGTAGGAAACGAAGGCCCCTGACGTGGCATAGCCGCGCATGGCAAAATTTCCAGACGAATAAAGACTATGCAAGCGATCGTAAGTGGGCCAGTCACCCGACAAGGCTTGGTAGCGTTCGATACCGGCGGTCACGTCCGATCCCACGGAGACACTGGTCATCTCTGCCAGGCCTTCTAGAAACCACGCGGGCATAGGAATGAGCGGCAAGAAGTTGTAGCCACGGCCAAGAAATGTATCAAACTGACGGTACATCGTCGCATGGGTGTACTCATGCCATGCGAGTTCCTTATCGCCCTGGCCGCCAGTTTGGATTTCTAGGACATCGGTGATCGGATTTGCAAACGATGCGTTGGTCGTCTGTGCCGACATAATGACGGGGAGGGGATCAGTACGATGCTGCCCAAGCCAGGATTCAACATAAGGACGGGCGGCTTCCAGCGCATTCAGCGTCTGCTGACCCTCGGCCGGTGCGCGGTGGTCCAGGTATATATAGAAGTGATCAGACTTGACCTCATCGTACTTGAGGTCGCCTTGATTCACGCCGAATCCGATCGGTAGTGCCTTTGCCGTGGTGTTGATCCAGGTGGCCGATAGGCAAGCGACGGTGCTCGCTGCGAGTCTAGGCGAGACGCGCACGGGCTGCCTCCAAGTCTTCCGGTGTATCGATACCTCTGGCACCATGCGGGGTCGGTTCTAGCCAAAGGCGCCAACCTGCCTCGAGGGCACGCAGTTGCTCGAGCTTCTCGATGAGCTCCAGGGGAGACGGTCCTAGCGCCACAAAATCCATGAGGCGCTCGCGCCTGAATGCATACACGCCGAGGTGCTGATAAAAATGCCGCGGTAGATTACCATCGGCGTGTTTAGTGCGGTCGTAGGGTAGCGGGGCGCGGGAGAAGTAAAGCGCATAGCCGGTATGCGCCCGGACGGCCTTCACAACGTTGGGGTCTGCCGCCATAGTCAGATCCGAGGACGGGACCACTAGCGTGCCCATGTCGGCATCGTGGCGACGGACCATGGCTCCCATCAAGCCTTGCAACGCCTCCACGTTGACGAATGGTTCGTCGCCTTGGACGTTCAGGACAAAGGCTTGGGAGTGTGTGGCGGCGACCTCAGCGCAACGGTCCGTACCACTGATGTGATGAGCTGCGGTCATTGCAGCGGGGATCCCCTGGCTACTGCATGCTGCTACGACCTCTTCCGCGTCTGTGGCCACGAGCAGCTTGGCACCCGCGGCTTTCAAGGGTGCGAGGTTCTCGGCGACCCGGACGATCAGTGGTTTGCCAGCAAGGTCCGCCAAAGGCTTACGTGGCAACCGTTCCGATCCGAGGCGGGCAGGGATAACGACCAGCCAGTCTTGTAGTGATTGCAAGGCCATTGGTACTTACAAATATTCCCGGGAGCATAGCTTTATTAGGCCCCCATCTTGCCAGTGTGTGGTCGACGTTGTTACCATGGTAGTATACTCTTAACGGTAGAAAAACCTTATATAAATTTCGCCAGTCGCGCCCTTACGGAGGAGCTGCCTAGTGGCTACGTCTCCCAAGCCCCAAAAGCCACCGGTCCTACAGTACGACGAGCAGCTCGTAAATCTTTACGAGGAACGCTACCTGCCGCATGTCGATCGCGTGTATCGATTTGCGTTTGCGTTAACGCTGAGCCTCGAAACGGCTTACGCTTGCGTGAAGGCGACGTACCAACAAGCAGCAGTCAAGCTGCCAAGCACCAAGCATCTAGCAGAGACGGGAATCCTGCCGTTGCTAGTGGAAACATGCTGGAAGGTTTACCAGGACGCTGGCTACAGCCAGAGTTCAGGGGGAAACTCAGGATTAAGCAGCGCACTGAAGCCACTGAGCATCAGCGAGCGGGCCTCACTCGCAGCCGTCGACGTGGTCGGTTTATCGACCGCCGATGCGGCGAAGGCATTAACTTGGCCCGAGGTTGACGTGCGGCGTAACTTGGCGCAAGCAAGGCGCACCTTAATCCAGGACAAGCCTCAATTCTGATACTCACTTTGGGAGCATGCGATGGCAGTTACGGCCGGCCAACTGAGTGACAACGATATCCTCTACGGATATTTGCCTGAGTATCTCGACGGAGAGCTACCGAGCACGATCGCGCCCAAGTATGAGCAGCTCCTGCAGACTGCTGGCAAAGAATCTGTGCTCGAGGAGTTTCAAAGCTTGCGCGGCCGTCTGCAACTGTCGATGCAGAGTTACTATCTGCGTGATAGGGAGCAGAGCGAGCTGGCTGCGCTGGTACAAGATCCGCGCGTTAAGGCGACTGTCGAGAACGTTAAGATCGCGGAACTCGAGCGCGGTGTCGCCGTCAGCACCATGGTGCGCCGTGTAGCTATGGTGGTATTTGTCGTGGGCCTCGGCGTCGCGGCTTACTGGCAGTTTGGAAAGACCAGTGATAACACCTTTAAACCGTTAGAGTATCTAGGTTACGAGGCGCTAGCACTCGAGGAAGCGTCGCGCGAGCGGCTGAATCTGCCGAGTCATGAAACCAAAGAGGTGAGCCAGTACCTGGCAAACTATCCAGGTCTAGACTTTAAGCCGCGGATGCTCAGAAACGTACCAGCATCTTGGGAGCTCGAAGGCGCCACCGTCATCGACTACGAGGTCGCCAAGGTCGTTGTGGTCATGTATGACCACCGGACGAGTAAAAACAACGAGAAGATCATCCACTTCTCCTTTGCCGGCCGCTTGAGCGACCTGCCGCGATCGGAACCCGGTAATATGCGCGGGCTCATTTATCAAACCTACGCCTCCAACGATCAGAACATGATCGCCTGGCAATCGGCACCTAATGTCGTCAGTATGCTGGTCGGTCGGCGTAGTGCCGATGAGCTGGCTGAGATCGCCGTTGCTGGCCACAATAATTAGCGGTAAGACTAGCCGTCTAAATCCCGAAGGACCAACGGAGTAGGACGGTTAGCCATGAACGATATGTTTCGTGACCATCTGCGCCACGAGCTGGCGCAGCTGAAGCATCAAGGTCTCTATAAGAGCGAGCGCGTGATCACATCGCCGCAGGGCGCGGTGGTGACCACCGGTGGCCGTCAGGTTTTGAACCTTTGTGCTAACAACTACCTGGGACTGGCCGGCGATCCCCGTCTGGTTCAAGCGGCAGAGCAGGGCCTAGAGTCCTTCGGTTACGGTCTGGCCTCAGTCCGCTTTATCTGCGGCACGCAGTCTGTGCATAAAGATCTCGAGACGCTCGTCGCCAACTTTGTCGGCACCGAGGATGCGATCTTGTACTCGTCGTGTTTTGATGCCAACGGCGGGTTATTTGAGACGCTGATGGGGGAGGAAGACGCGATCATCAGCGATGAGCTGAACCACGCGAGTATAATCGACGGCATTCGCCTAAGTAAGGCGAAGCGTTGGCGATACCGCAACTGCGACCTCCATGATCTTGAGGAAAAGCTGCGCGAAGCCGCCGGCTGCCGCTTTCGTATGGTGGTGACCGACGGCGTATTCTCCATGGATGGTTCGATAGCCGATCTTAAGGGGGTGGTCGCACTAGCCAAACGCTACGGCGCTCTTACCGTGGTCGATGATTCTCACGCCGTTGGTTTTGTCGGCAAACACGGGCGCGGCACTGCCGAACACTGCGGTGTTTTTGGCGAGGTCGATATCATCACGGGCACGCTGGGCAAAGCTTTAGGTGGGGCCTCGGGTGGTTACACGGCCGCAAGCAAAGAGATTGTCGACTACCTAAGGCAGAGGTCGCGACCATATCTATTTTCAAACACACTGGCCCCATCGATAGCATCGGCCTCGATTTACGCGCTGGAACTCATCCGCACGGCTGATGATCTCAGGACGCGCTTGAATGCCAACAGTAAATACTTTCGCAGTGCGATGACCAAGCTTGGGTATCAACTCCTGCCTGGTGAGCACCCAATCATTCCGATCATGATTGGCGATGCCGTTAAGGCCAAGGCTTTGGCCGAGGGTTTACTGGCCGAGGGTGTCTACGTGATTAGCTTCTCGTTCCCCGTGGTACCGAAGGGCAAGGCGCGTATTCGTACGCAAATGTCGGCGGCACACAGCCACGAGGATTTGGTGCGAGCCGTCGAGGCCTTTGCCAAAGTGGGACGTGAGCAGGGAATCATCAGCTAAGTATACGTGCGGTCACAGTGTGATCGACGATGGGGGAATTCATGACCAACGCGCCAGGCACCGCCAAGATGATGAAGGCTCTCGTAAAGGCCGAACGTGCTAAAGGACTCACGATGCGCCAGGTCCCAGTGCCACCCATTGGGCCTAACGATCTTCTGATCAAAATCAAAAAAACCGCCATCTGCGGGACAGACCTGCACATCTATAACTGGGACGCTTGGGCGCAGCGTACGATCCCTGTGCCGATGACGGCGGGCCACGAGTTTTTTGGGCATGTGGCCGAGGTCGGCAACGCGGTGACCGGCTTTAAGGTCGGCGATCGCGTGTCTGGCGAGGGTCACATCACTTGTGATCGTTGCCGTAACTGTCGGGCTGGGCGGCGCCATCTTTGTCGTAATACGATCGGAGTCGGCGTCAATCGCGACGGCGCTTTTGCCGAGTACCTAGCGATTCCTGCGAGCAACGCTTTCAAGATCGCCAGCAACATTCCCGACGAGATCGCCTCGATCTTCGATCCTTACGGCAATGCTGTGCATACAGCTCTGTCGTTTGATCTCGTGGGCGAAGACGTGCTGATCACCGGCGCTGGGCCCATTGGTATCATGGGTGTGGCGATAGCCAAGCATGTAGGAGCCCGGCACGTTGTCATCACCGACGTAAATGAATACCGACTCGATCTAGCTCGCAAGGCCGGTGCCACACGCGTCGTCAATGCCAAGACGGAATCGCTGAAGGACGTCATGCGCGAATTAGGTATGACGGAAGGCTTTGATGTTGGGCTCGAGATGTCGGGCAATGCCGTTGCCTTTCAAGACATGCTGCAGTCGATGAACAACGGTGGCCGTGTCGCCATCCTGGGTATCTTCCCCGGCGAAGTCGCTATCGACTGGAACCTGGTTATCTTCAAAGGTCTAATACTTAAAGGTATTTACGGCCGTGAGATGTACGACACCTGGTACAAAATGGCGAGTATGCTGCAAAGCGGCCTCGACATTAGCCAAGTGATCACCCACCGGTTCTCAGTCGACGACTACGAAAAGGGATTTGCCGTCCTAAATCAGGGAGCTGCCGCGAAAGTGATACTTGATTGGGCCTGAGGTTTCTGCCATAGTGGGAGCCTCATTTGGCGGGGTGTAGCGCAGTTGGTAGCGCGCGTCGTTCGGGACGACGAGGTCGCAAGTTCGAATCTTGTCACCCCGACCATTCTTCATCTGTCCTCTGCGTGGGGAAAGTGAGAATGGTAATTGAGTTAAGGGTTTGAAAACAATGAGCCTGCTCTAAGGTCCCCTAACTGGTGTTTCACGAAATTTCAGCTTTTCCCTGCCAATTCCCGGCCACAATATCGCGATGCTAAGGCCAAGTTCTCAAGTTCACGGGGGCTGAATACAGCTAGCCAAATCCATACCTACATATGCCCATTCAATAGCCTGAATGAATGGTTTTAGGTAGATTGCGGAGAGCGGCAGTGGGTCCCGGCAAAGCAAGATTTCGAGGAAATTTGTGCTATTTTCAGAGAAATGCGCTAAATTTTCTCTGAAAATATGCCGATATCCGAGATGAGGCTTACTCACTTGGGAGACCCGCTATGACCAGTCAATCCCTTACCAAACCAGCCACCAACCCTGGCCTGCTTACCAAGAGCGAGCGGCCTTTGACGCCCTTAAGCCTGCCAGAATTCCAGTACGAACCGGCCCGCTGGTCGGTCACCCGTACCGAGAATGTTGAGCAGGTGGCCGAAGCTTGGCAAAAGTCACCCAACTTAGTACGGATCTTTCAGGACCCTAAATTTGGCTCCATGCAGATGGCGCTTTTGCGAAAAGATCAGCTCGAAACCCTCATCAAGGCGCTGCGCAACTGGAAGCATGGCCAGACTGCCATGCAGATTGATGTTGAAACTCTGGTCGAAGCTATGGGGTTGGTGCAGACGCTTGTTGCAGAGAAGAAGCCAGAGATGCCCGAAGAAGTGGTCACGCCGCTGACCCAGGCCGTCAACCTAATGGTGAAACTATGGACCAAGGTGTCGTCTACCATCTTAGTCAAGGCGCCGTCCCAAGTGGTGGAACCCTCGCCGCTTAGCCCCGAAGAACTCCAGCAGCTTGAGGACTATCATTCAGGACAAAGAGACTCGCGCGGCCGATATGTCCGAGGCGGTGGCCATCCGTAGCTGCGGCCCGACCGCTTGACGACCACAGCGTGATCTGGGAAGAATCGCGGGTCACGGAGGATGTTCTGATGCGGCTCAGAGTCAGCAAGACCCACATCAACTCAACCCCCGAAGAGTTTCCGCTCGAGGTGCGGTTGGAGGTGTCTAGATGCTGAATGAAATCACTGCAGCGCTTGCGGCCATCAAGGGTAGAGGGTCATTCGCGACCGACCTGGTGTGTGGATCGGCCGGATTACACATCGATGTTCAGGGTGTCGGTCCGATCCAGTTCCCGATCTCAGCGGCCACAGCTCGAAAGCTATGCACCGTTGGTAGGCCAGCGCCGTTTGGTCGTCGCAACCAGACCCTGCAAGACAAGCGTGTACGCGACACCTCGGAGATTGCTCCCGAGCTGATCAAGATCGAGGAACGAGCTTGGCGAGGCGATCTTGAGCCGATGCTAGCGAGAATCCAAAGTGACCTCGGCCTTCCCGATGATGGCTCACTTGATGCGGTTCTCGACAAGCTGCTCGTTTACGGGCCCGGCCAATTCTTTGCGCCACACCAGGACTCCGAGAGGTCCGACGACATGGTCGGATCGCTCATCGTAGAACTGCCCTGTCAGCACGAAGGTGGGAGTCTCACAGTTCAGCATCATGAGGAGAGCAGAATTTTCCGCGGACGCAAGCGAGGACCCAAAGACTGCGCGGTCTACGCGTTTTACGCCGACTGCAATCACGAGGTGAAACCGGTCAAATCGGGGTACCGGGTGACGCTGACCTATCATCTGGTTTTTAAGAGTGGGGACGGACTCAGGCACGGACATCAACCTGTACGGTCGCAGCGCCTTGTTGGGGCTGTTAAAGAATATTTCTCGACGCCAGTTGCGACACCCTGTTCAAGGCCCCCGCGGCAGAACCACGACCGTCTCGTCTATCTGCTCGATCACGAGTACACGCAGAGGGGCCTTAAGTTCGCCCAGCTGAAGAACATCGATCGTTCGCGGGTGGAAGCTTTGGCTCACGTTGCCGAGAGTCTTGATTGCGAGATGTACCTAGCGCTCGCCGATGTTCACGAATGCTGGTCCTGCGAAGAAGATGAACTCACCTACGGTTACCGGCGGCGGCGTTACAGCCGCTGGCGATACGACGAAGATGACGAGACGCATGATGAACCTTCCAGCGGCAAGGCCGATGATTACGAACTCATCGACCTAGTTGCCTCGGACGTTGAACTTCGCCATTTCGTCGACCTTAAGGGGAATGCGGCCACGGGAATGTCCGTTGAGCCGACCAATGCTGAAATATGCTTCACGCGGGCTTCGGACGAGCTGGACCCTTTCAAGTCCGAGCACGAAGGCTACATGGGCAACTACGGCAACACTGTAGATCGTTGGTACCATCGCGCCGCGGTCATCATGTGGCCCCGTGAGCGGAACTTCGTGATCCGCGCCAAGGCAACGCCATCCTGGGCGATCAAGGAGCTGAGATCTCTGATCAAGGCCGGCAATTTGGAGGACGCGAGATCCAAGGCAAAAGACCTGTTGCCGTTTTGGGAGGCTGTAGCAGATCGGGAAACCACTGCTGGATTCGTTCATGGCGTTTTCTCGGTCGCTGTCGCGATGACTTCCGATACGGCATTCGGTTTGCTGGCACCGTTTGGACCGGAGCGACTCGACGACAAAGTCGTCCCGATCGCCGTTGACTTGATCGAGTGCTATGGCTTTGAATGGGGTAAGCGCCTATTCATCGCCTGGGAAAAAGACACGCGTTTAGATGCGCCCCAGTGGCTTCCCAAGTTTCCTGCGCTCGCTCAGGCGTTGGTTGCTAGTAGACCCCACGGAGCGACGTTGATACGTTGGCTCGTTAAGCATGAAGCGGAAAAATTCCGGCGTCGTCACGCTGGCAAACTTAAATCTGCCGCGCCATTTAGCGATAAAACTATGACTAAGAGGTACTTGGACGACCTTGCGTCACACTTTGTTGCCGCGGCGGTAACAGGCGCAAGCAATGTGCGCGACGAACTGATCGCCATACTGACGAGTCCCGATCAGGCGCTAGCGCCAGAGTTGGCTGCAGACCTGCTGGCAAGTTGCTTGGAGGCCAGTCGGCCAATTGGGGCGCGGGACCTCGGATTGCAGCGATTCTACGAGCATGTGATCGGGCAGCTCGAAATGGCGATAAACACCCCAGTGCGTAACCCCGATAATTGGTCCATTCAGCCCCCGAAGGGGTGCTCGTGCGACCTGTGCAAGGAGTTGGCCTCGTTTCTTCGGGCCAGCACCCGCGTCAGATTTGAATGGCCGCTGTCCAAAGAACGTCGCTTTCACATCCATGGCATCATTGATCGCCATCTGCTGCCAGTGACTCATACAACGATTCACATGGGTAGTCCGCACAAACTGGTGCTGACGAAGCAGGAGGCGCTGTTTGCGCGGGATCAGGTGCAGCGTGAGCGACAAAAGGAGTGTCTGGTTTGGTTGCGGGACCGTGAGGAAGCTTTTCGGTCTGGATGGTAGGGTGTTCAACTCACCTTCGACCGCCGCTCCTAGGAGTCCCGGACAGCTCGGCAGCCGCACAAGCCCATCTCTCGAAGCCGAAGGCCGTCCCGTACCGGAGCGAGTGGCCAAGGAGCTGCGCGGCTTTCTCACATGCGGCATTCTGCAGTACGGCTTCGTTCTGGCATTCTGTCCGGGGTGCTTTTGTCCCAGCTGTTTCGGTAAGCGGATGGCCGAGTCGGTCAAGCACCTTGTTGACCATGTGCTGCCACATGCGCCGTATCGACAGTGGGTGTTGACGTTCCCGTTTCGAGGGCGTTTACCGGACGCCGGCGACAGAGGGCGTCGCGCCGCGCCTCCACGCGCTCGCCGGTCCCAGTGACGCGGATTTGGCGAGCGTCGTGGACAAGATCGCCAAGCGCACCGTCAAACTCCTGCGCCGTCACGGCTACTTGGATAGCGACGCGGAGTTTGTCATGCGCCCGGACGCTGACGAGATGTTCCAGGACAACGCCGCCATGACCGCGGACTTTGGCGCCGGAGTCCAGAGCAAGATCGCGCTCGGCCCCCGCGCCGGGCACTTCGTCCGCAAGATTGGCAAGGGGTTCGGGTTCGAGGAGGAGACGCCGCTTGTCAAAGGCACCAAGTGTGCCACCATCAACGGCTTCAACCTCCAGGCCGGCGCATTCGTCAGCGCCACGAATCGGCGGCACTTCGAAGAACTCGTCGCCTACATGACCCGGTCACCCCTCGCCACCGACCGGCTCAGCGTCAACGACCACGGTGACCTTGTTTACACCATGAAGCGCGTCTTCTCGGATGGTACACGGGCAATCCTGTTGTCGCCCATGGAGCTCAGTCAAAAACTCTGTGCGATGGTGCCTCCTCCCCGCGCGCACTAAACGCTCGACACCGGCGTCATCTCGCCGCACAGCAAGTGGCGCAATCTGATTGTGCCGGGTCCGAAGGCCCGTAAGGGCTTCAACCCTGAAACCGTCGACAAAAAGAAGGTCAAAAACCACCGCCGCGCGAAACTCCTGGGGCGCATCTTCTAGATCGACGGCGGCACCTGTCCCAAGTGCGGCACTGAGATGGACATCCGCGCCGCGATCCATGACCCAGGGCGACCTCGAGCAAAGTTTCGCAGAGGCCCGGGGTTCACCTGAGGATGAGGTTCAGTCCGCTTATGATGACCTCTGATACGGCCTTCGGACCGGTGCGCCTCGGAGATGTTAGTGTCACAGAAAATCCACGAATTTCCCTAAGCAATGACTTTTCAGAACGGATGTTGCGAATGGAAATTTTGATCCAGTCAAACGCATATTTTCGTCGTAGTCTGGAGGGAGGCCCTCGTAGTACTCGCAAGGTTGGTTGTCGTCGTCCCCTGTGATCGTGAGCCTCCTCACTCCGTCGACCCTTTGGGTCGGCGGGTCTTGGGATGATGCCATGAGTGCTTAAGGATCATCCTCGAATCAATCGTCTCGCTTGCTCGTCTAGAGGCTCCAACCAACAAGTGAGGTCATTGATGTTTAAAGGCGCCAATGCAGAGAAAAATAAACACCTGTGGTCCAAGGTATTGGACATTGAGGTACAACTTAAACACCTTCTGGGTGCTGAACAGGCTGGACGGGTAGCCACTTAAGACCTGTGCCACGTGGGTGCCTGATGAGGTGTGAACGATAGTCTGCGCACTGGAGTTATTCTGCCCGCTGGCTATTTGCAATTGCTCCCACGATTGGTCGGTGATGCAGTTGGCGGAGTAGGTTCTGACAAAGGTTGGAATGCCGTTGCCGCCTCCTGCGATGGAGATCGTGCCGGTAGAGCTGATGGCTGGTGCAGCGATGCGGCTATTCGCAGGATGGGCGCTACTGACCAAATGCCAGGAGGAGGCTACGGAGCAATTGCTGGTGCAGAGTAGCGTACTGAAAAGTGAGTTGTAGCCATCACGCTGGGTCAGGGCTACTGCCACATGCTGACCGTTATTGTAGACCGTTCCAAGACCACGCCATTCGACTGCCTCAGGCGCAACCAATTGCGCATAGAGACATTGACATATCATACACATATTTGTTACACCTTGTGTGTATGGAGTTACACCGTCATGAAGCGCACTAACCTTGTTATTGATGAAAAGCTCCTGACCGAGGCTAAACGTCTCTTGGGAGCCAGTACCCAGTCAGATGCAGTCAATCAAGCGTTGGCTCAGACGATTCAGTTACTTAAAATTCGACGCTTAGCTGAATTCTTCGGCACAGGCGCTTGGGATGGCAGTCTCCCTGCAATGCGGGAAGATCAATCAAAGACCAAGAAGCGACGCGCCTAAATGTATTTGGTCGACACATCGATATGGATCAATCTGTTTAGCAAAAAACCTCGTTTTCATCTCGAGGTTGAGCAGCTATTTCAACTTGCCGTAGCACCTCCCATCGTGCAGGAGCTAATTCAAGGGCTTCCTACGGGCTCATCCTATGAGCAGATGAGATCTTCCATTTTGGCGTTACCGTGCAGTCCTGCGGTGGTGACTATTGATCATTATCTTAAGGCCGCAGACATCTACCGGGCGGGGCGGAGACGAGGTTTGACCATTAGATCGTCGGTCGACTGTTTGATAGCCGCGTTGGCTTTAGAGGAAAAGCTACCTGTATGGCATTTGGACCGTGATTTTTCGGCAATCGCAAGTTTCACGGATCTACATGTGACGGAATATCCATGGTGACCTTCCATCCGATGCCTTGGTACGGCATATCTCTTAGTCGATTTACGAGACACGTTTGCATCGCCAGTCTCTGTCCGTTTTTGATTGGCTGAAAGCCAATGGTAGGACATTCACCCCCTTTATTGCCACAATACCCCCACACCCCTTACCAGTGCCAACCTGCCACCCCCATAACCCCGATCTAGCCCTGAAGTTGATAGAAGTGGTGAATCTCGCACGTCAGGACGACGCCATCGTTGGCTTAATGGAGCTTTTGGGTGAAGAGCCCGAGGAAACGTCTGAACGATATGATTGACCGCCACGGTGGTGTTAGCAAAGTCGCCAGAAAGGTGGTAACGCCGCAGCCCTCGCTCAGTCGCCTGCTTAATTCAGCCTCGATGCCTAGGCATGTGACAATGTATAAAATCGCTAATGCGCTTGGTCTGCCGGAGACCGAAATCGCATCTGAGTGGAGCCGGTAAGCAGAAAATTTTGTATACGCTTGGCGTACGCAGAAGGTTCGAAATCGACCCCAAATGCCGGCAGAAAACGGTAGATTGACTCTAAAACTTTGGTTCGTGAATTCCGTGATTTATCTTGAGTCTTAGCTTGATGCGAAAAATGCTATTGCTGTATTCGACTCCCGTCGCCTCCACCAAAATTTATTTAATTATAAACCCATGATGGAAAAAGCTGTCGCCTAGGAATGCCGCGGCCCTTAGTGGGCTACTAATTATGGGAAATCAAGCCGACCTTTTACGCTTGGGACGCAATGGGGCAGCCTTGGCAAGGAGTGGATAGGCATGCGGTTGAGTTAAAGATTCAACATGCAGGTCAACATCTAGGTCCGGCCATCTCAAATGGCCCTTATGCGGTGTTTCAACATAGAAAATCGCTTTAGCTGGCGCGGTTTGAAACCAAGGGTAATCGGCAAAAGGAGCAAAGTACTCTACTTTGTCTACTAACAGCCAAATACCATGTTTGGTGACGGCCGATACTTCAGGCTTTGAAGTGCGTGATCCAAGCCGTCCGGATTTCTTTTTCATGCTGTTCCACCAGTTTTTGTAACAACCCAACTTGACGCTTAGTTAATCCATGCGCTGACGCGAGGGCGATGATCGGCTCTATCCAAAACTTTGCTTCGCCACTTGGCGAGGACACGTGGACATGCAAACGCGGCTCCTCACGCGAGAAGAAGAAGAATCGATAAGAGCCATGTGTAAAAACTGTCGGGCTCATAACCGCCTACTCTCATTTGACATACAGCAATCAACACATAATACTTGATGGCTACCCACCATGCAATTATTTGATCTCTAAGTAGCCCCTACTTTTGACAGCTAAGCCGGCGAAAACTGGCTCTCACCTGATCACCAACCCAGTGTGGAGACCTTCTTTGAGTCATAGGGCCCTTGTGTCATTGATCACGGACCATGACCGCTTGATGCAATGGCGTTAGCTCAAGATTATAGCTTAAGTAAACTTTAAATCGGCCGCGGCATACTAGGTTTGCTGCCGATATGACGCCCGGCTGCGCGCATTGCTGCAGCACCCAAGGCGATCATTGTTATGCCGCTAACCAGGATATCTATGCCGATAAGTGTGCCAAGAACCCAGAGGCCGGATGCTGGCCAGCCCAACATGATCATCCCACCCAATGCAAACGTCGCAATACCGCTAATGAGCAACCACGGCCAGTGGCTTGGCAGCATAGCGATTGCCGCTAAGATGCGCACAACGCCTTGCACCATGAAGATGATCGACAGCATCAGGGTGATGCCGGTGGCCGCGGCAATTGGCTGACGTAGTATGAAGCTGCCAACAACTATGTAAACGGCTGCAGCGAGCACGTCGAGTAGGGCTATATTCCATCGCCGAGCGACAAATGCACCTATGCCAAACATGCAGCCGCCAACAATCATACATGCGCCAACAAGATAGACCGAAGCAATGGTTGCTGTGGGAAACTGAATACAAGCGGCCGCACCAACCAACACCAATAAGGCACCAAGACCGATCATAAGCGGACCGCTTCGTCTGCTAGCATCGTGGTCGCGGTCTAAGGTAGCTGGGATGAACTCAATGGCAAACAACCGTTCTGAGTTGCCTCTCATAAATTAACCTCCTGAACGAGTCGCTGACGCAGTTATGGCTCCTAGGAAATCCCACCAGCAAAAAGTACGCCAGGGACTGACCAGACCATTTTTGGGCAAATGACGCTGCAACACTAATCAGCGTCTGCTGATGCTGACTGCGTAGGTAACTTAGCCAGAGTTCTACTGCGAATTGCGGTGACAGCGCATTTTCGCTAGATTAGTTAATGAAAATCTTGGCCACGGATTAATCCGAGGACATTAAGAACGGCATCTCGCGCCCCTGCTTAGAGAAGCTCGTTAAGTTCTTATTCTTTCGCAACCTTATCAGTGCGGACCATAATCTCATCGCCTATGCGCTTGCCCACTAAGGCCCGCCCAAGCGGAGTCTGCGGTGTAAGTGTGATTATGGACCCATGAACCTGCTCGTCGGAACTCTGGAGCGTGTAGCCGCCAGCTACCTGGATGAGAAAATACCAGCAAGTTGTATGTTCTGTGCTTAGTTTGACTAGCGCGGTCAGGCCAACAACGTCATGACTTTGGAAGCATCGCGGAATCATTGCGGTCACGAGGTCTAAAGCGGCTTGGAGTTGCGAGGCCCGCGCCTCCTGAGCCCCGGCCAGATAGGAGGCCTCCAATCCGCGGGGGGGATCGTACTTATTCTCTGGCTTGTTTTCGGTGTGAGTAGCGGCATCATGTGCTGCGGCTGCGGCGATACGAAGAGCGTTTAGTTCAGCCCCTAGTTTGGATGATAGTAGTTCATATAATTGCGAATTACCGCTCAACATGACACTGACTAAATACATTGTTGCGTCAAAAGCCGTGTTTAATTGACACCAATGCTTGGATCGTCGTTAAGCCGTGCAAAAGGGAACTCAGCGCTATTGAGATTCCGTCCTCTATAGCGCAGTATGAACGCTTGATGTTTGTCGATAAAGAGATTTTGGAGTAGGGTCGGCCACCGACCTTTATCAAATGACACGAGCCCTCGTAACTCCAGGTAGGGAAATACCGGCAGAGTCTTGGGCATTTTATGGAGCAACCAGTAAATTTCGAGATCAAAGCTACGTTCGTGGTGGGTGAAGCGAATAGGATAGCTCAACTGTGAGGCGCGATAAGTGACCTGTAGAGGTTTAAGCCGAGCTTCAGGGCCGTCCAGCGATGCTTTGATAGCCAAGAAAACATCTCCTTTCCTAAGGTAGATCTTTTGCAACTCATCAGGCATGCCTTGGAAGCCATTTCGCTTGAGCCACGCTTGAAAGGGCTCACCGGCTCCCTCAGCGAGAATCTCGATGGGTTCGATCTGATAGTTGCCGACTCTTTGCATGTCATGGACTTTAATTGTTCTATCCATAGACTTGCCTTTTGGCGAGCGCGACAAGCCACCGGAGCGATCAGGCGGAAAGAGTTGTTGGAGCTGCTCAAAAAAATGTTCCTCTCGTTCTTGATAGCGTGATGGGACAGATGGAAAAGGAAGCACCCAAGCAAGCACACGCGGCAGCTTCTTGCCGGCTTTGACCTCAGTTTGAAGGATCACGTGGGCATTTGTTCCGTCGTGATAAAGAAAGACTGACTGTGTTCCTTCTTTCACCGAGTCCTTGTAAGTCTGAGCATAATGCAAACAAGCAAAGCTACTCTTGGCGAAGAAAATCATTATAAAAGCAGAGATTAGGTGCGGGTATAACATGAGCCTCATTCAGAGTTCTAAATGGAATTCGTAATAGTTTCCTGCCCTGAGCTCGGACTTTGCTCACTGGTATTTCATTCTTGGTCAATCTGCAATTAAATGCAAGTTAGTTGACACGGGTGACCAACGTCAGACAAGCCATGTCATGTGGCACAATAACGCTATCTCAGGCAAGGGGTTCGGGTTCGAGGAGGAGACGCCGCTTGTCAAAGGCACCAAGTGTGCCACCATCAACGGCTTCAACCTCCAGGCCGGCGCATTCGTCAGCGCCACGAACCGGCGGCACCTCGAAGAACTCGTCGCCTACATGACCCGGCCACCCCTCGCCACCGACCGGCTCAGCGTCAACGACCACGGTGACCTTGTTTACACCATGAAGCGCGTCTTCTCGGATGGTACGCGGGCAATCCTGTTGTCGCCCATGGAGCTCACTCAAAAACTCTGTGCGATGGTGCCTCCTCCCCGCGCGCACTAAACGCTCGACACCGGCGTCATCTCGCCGCACAGCAAGTGGCGCAATCTGATTGTGCCGGGTCCGAAGGCCCGTCAGGGCTTCAACCGTGAAACCGTCGACAAAAAGAAGGTCAAAAACCACCGCTGGGCGAAACTTCTGAGGCGCATCTTCAAATCGCCCTAGCGCCCTCATGATGAAGTCTGCACCCTAGAGTGAGGCTCTCCATGAACTATCCCGACCAATCCTCACGCTCTCTGACAAGAGCGCTCCGATATGGTCAGAGTTTCGTGCTTCAACGGGCGGGTAACCTCGCCCTCCACACCTGAGGACGGTTCCCGTCCCGTGACAAAGCCTGTCAAAGCATAATTCAAGATCACACGTGCAGCATTCACGTCCCGGTCAATTTTGAGCTGGCAGTCGTACTTTTTTTAAGTGACGCGGATTAGCGATGAGATACTGGGCGTAGTCGTCACCAACGATGGTCACAAAGTTGGCGGTGCCCCAGTCAATCCCGACGGCCGCTTGACCACTTGCTCGATATGGCCGCAGCGTCAGCAAAGCTGATCGACGCAAACCACTTTACTAAGTATCAGTTTCGCGAGCACGCCGAACTTGTCGGTCAACTACCGCGGTTGTTTATCGAACGCACCGGCCAAGCAAAAATGGTGCCTTTGCAATGCGCGTTACTGGGATAATTTACTTATTAATAGCTCTGCGCCAGCGCCTTCAGATGCTCGTTTGATTCAAAGTTTGCCAATTGGCGCAGAATTAACTTTGACTCTTCATCTCCGGCCTTTGCCAATACATTGATCACGGACTCTTTTAAATATACGCTAGTCGCACGGTTGTAGTGGACACCAAGCTGTTTGACCACTCTATAGCTTGGGGTGCCTTGGCCCAGAGCTTCGATAGCAGAAGCGGCAACGCTCTCGTCTGGATCTTGATCCAGTAAACTTAAGAGAACTTCCTCTGCTTCTGGGTGATTCAAGTGTCCTATGGTTCGGGCTACCTCTTTTAGCACTGATACCTCGACATTCGAAAAAAGAACGTCCTTTACGCGCTCGAAATATCGGGAATCGCCGTGATTTGCCATTGCTGCCAGCGACTGTACCAGTGTTTCATCACCCGCATATGACATTGCAAGGAGACGCTTAACTACTCCCGCCGTTTGCACTGGGCCTAAATTTCGAGCTACAGATCCCAGAGCCATCAGAGCGGCAGACTTAGACTCTGGCAGGAGCTCCACGCGATCCACCACGGCTGCAAGTGCGTCAAGTGCAAGAGAGGACGGTGCAGTGTGGCTGCCCATGCTTATGACGCTTTGAAAAATCATGATCTCTTGCTCAAGGGATGCCTCAATCATAATGGCACACAACGCTTCCTGTGCCAGCGGGCTACTTTGATCACCCATCGCGCTGATCACTAAGGTTATGTCGTCTTCAAAAAAGGGGCTTTTTGGATCGCGCCCCATCAGCTCACTTTTAGCCTCAATGATACGCGAGGGATTCTTTTGAAATTCTCGAATTAGTCTTGAAAAAAAGCTATTTTTTCCCCTTTGCCGATGCTCGGGAGGTAGTTTATTGAGTGCAGTCAAAATCTCGGAAACTCGCCCAACCAAGGGCACAAACGGTGGGCCCACACCATCATCCTGTTTGAAATCGCTGCCTCTTTCAAAAGGCATAGTAAAATTTATTGAGTAGTCGGCGGTGCTCTCACTGACCAGCATCAGCACGGACGTCAAAACTATAAAAAACATGTAACGCAATGCGCACCCTCCCTACTCAACGGAATCTTCGAACAATTTTGGTAGATCTCCGGGGTCACACTTTTTTCTAGTGGAGCTTTCATAGAAAAGCTTATTTTTTCTATTTTGAAAAAGTGCCAGGCCTTCGCACCTTTGGTCTTCGAGCTTGCTGTTGCAAAAATTATCCAGATCACCGAAAAGTTTCGAATGAGCTGACTTTTCGGTAGCTAGAGACCTACTTTTTTCCACGTTATCAGCGTGATCTGCCAAACATTCGATTGTGTGAATGAGCACCCGTCGCGATTCTACAAGATCCGCAAGACTTCGGTAGCAGCTGCACCCATCCTTTATCTGTGTAAAGCCTTCCCTTGCGTTTGGCTCCTCGACCAACACCGTAGGATTTGTATGTGCGTATGCCTTCCAGCTTAGTGACTTTGGAAATTGCACCAAAGGATAATGCCAATCCTTGCGGAGGTACTTTTTTTTGAATTGTCCAAAAGTATCAGCCATTTTTGAAAATCGATCGAATTGTCTAATGATGCCAACAATAGAATCGTAGATAATATCAAGCCTGTCATCTAAACCCGCTGATATTGAAAAGGAGAGGTTTCCCCGCAATGCGTGCAGAGCATGCTCATAGTCAACGCTAGTGATGATCCATTTTTGATCATCACTTGACCTCGTGTAACGCATTGAAGCCGACGCTGACTGCTCGAAATCAACTAGCTCAAGACTGCCTCCCAAAGTGGACTTGGCACCGACGACGGAGCCGAGTCCAACTCCGCCTTCAACAGATGCTGATATGCTCACATTGACATCAGGGGACGCAATCAACGAGGTGGCATGATCAGGAAGACAATTGGCACTACCTTTTCCACCGCAATCGTTTGTGGATCCTAAAACCCTAGGTAACTCCGTTTGTAGATAGCTATCAAAACAAACCTTTCCTGACGATCCAAGACGAACCCCACCCATGGCTCCGATAGCCGGAACTACCTCGTTCTCGACTTGAAGCTCTGGAGAGAAGTTCACGTAGCGACAAGCCTTTAAACTTGTCTTCACTCGATTTTGGGAAACCTTGAGTCCACCGCTGTAGAGTCCTCGTCCAAAGGAATACACTTTCAGATTACCGATACTTCTAGAATCAAATAAATCGGGACCGAAATTTGACACCGATGCCTGAATATCAAAGGCCTCACCTTTTTCAAAGCGACACAAAGGAACGATCTGATTTCTGAATCCCTCAATGTTCAATTGCCTGAAATGGTCCCAAAATCCTGCACCAGACATTGCCGTAGTGTTGCCACCATTTTTCACGTAGCCATCCAAGACTTCGTTTATCGTCTGTGCCTCGGCAACTGCTTGGCCAGCCTTGTTAATGTAGGCACATAATTTATCGATCCCTACTAAACCTCTGCCTTTTGCTAGGCTACCAATGATGCCCGAAACTCTGTGGTCAAAAATATACCCATCGACTTTGAATTTTGTAGAAATTTGCTGATTTGCATTATCTCCGATGTTTTGTCGCATCGAACCATGAAGCATTACAGCGAAGTTTTTCTTTATTCCAGATTGATCTCGTGATCCTGTAACCCTCGGTGTGTATCCAATCAGAAGATACTGCTCGATTGCATCCCTCTCCGTCTGAAAAACTGTATTGTCACAATATCTGTTATGAGCTGCTGGCGGGACTAAAGATCCATTCTTGTTAACCACATGGAACCAGGGCGTGTCACTCGTTGGTTTAAATTGACAACTGATGTCAAACCAGCTCTTCTTGTACCGGCTAAAGTCGAAATTTTCCTTGGCTAGGTCGTATCCGAAGTCTCCCTCTTCTTCACTTTGATCTTCAAGACTCGTGCCGGCCCAAATTGGCGATGGCGTGGAAAAAACAGCAGAGACGTTGGAATTGTCTCCCGATTTACAGCCCGTAAGTAAAATTGAGATAATTGAAAACCAAATCATCCTCGGATCCTTGTTCTGGTTTTCTCCACCTAATTCTGTTCGGAATTTGAATTCACATTGTTGCTGGGTCTTAATTTTTTGCCCAGTGTTCCAGTAGTTCCAGACTCGCTGGAGACACACGATCCTACAAAAAATCCATCGGAGAATGTTTTGGGATCTTTAATGAAAAAAAAGAATTCTTAGAAATAATATGGCCTTACGCTTCGCTATTCAATTGCGTTAATGGCTGCATACAAGAAGAAGTTCAAGCCCACCACCGATTCGAAGCACAGTCTACGGGTAGCAAAAAACGCCCTGAAACGCAATTTTGCACCGAGTACGCCCAGACTGTCGTGGGCCGAAAACAACGCCTACTTTTGGACCCGCGAGGAATGGTTATATCTAGCTTTCGCGTTTAGCGCGCCATATGATCTCATCAAGACTATCACGCAGAAGCATTTGTCCATCGTTGGTGATCACAAGGCGAAATGGTGGTAGCCCGTGACCAGCGGTGCCGGATTGCCAGACGATCTGATTTTTCTGATCGATGATCACTAGATTGCCATTATCAAGTAGCTTGGCTGAAACTGGGGGTGAGAAGTTGCCAGACGCCCGAGATTTGTTGGGAGGGCTCGACCAAACTCTGCGTGATGATGCCATCAAATTCAGTGAGCCGTCCTCCTTAAGCAGCACCTGATAGTGACCATTGAGCGATATTAGCCCCGAGAACTTGCGCTGCGAAATGACTGTGTCGGTCGATAGATGGGTGGAGGGAGTAAATTGCCACGTGTCACCGATCAAGCCGGTTGTCTTACTCACAATCTTTTTTTCGCCGTGGGGGAGAGAAACAAGCATGAATGCCTGCACGTTTTTCCCTGATTCACATCTTTCAAGATGTAGATCCTGGAACGTCGTGGCCCTCTCAGTTGATGTTGCGAGGCAGTTATCGGTTGCGAGATGCCGCAGTTGTACATAACTGTAACCAGGTAAAGGACTCAGGTACCAATGCTGGGCTCGTGCGGGACTACAGGTGGACACACTAATATCCGATGTCTTTGGGCCGAGTTTTTGCTTATCCACTTGAATCAAGCATTGGTTCGTACTTATGTTGCGGATCTGGTAGGGGCCTCCTTGCAGCTCATTGCGGTCCTTTACCGATGCGACTATATGCTTGACGAGTTGTACCGCCGCACGATCTTGTACCTCCAGGCTACGATCATCGTCGGCTGTGCGCACGATGATCATGTCGAGCGACGGAATAATGGCAATCATTTGACCAAATATGCCCTCGGCCAAGTAGGCGTCATGGGGTAAGTCTTCGAGCTCTTCGGGCTTGAATGCGGCAACCTTTAAGGAAGGTGGCGCCTGGCTGCTAAACCTGAGCGGCATATCGAGGTGCCACAAAAAACCATAAAAGGCGAAGCATTTTTGCTGAGCCAAACTCAATTTAGAATCCCAAAGTCCCCCGCATGGCGTTAGTGAAGCATCGATCCAATCTCTTGGGATGAGTTGCTGCCCTTGCCAGCGCCCACGGTCCAGGTAAAGTTGTCCGAATTTAGCAAAATCGCGCGCTGTAGCATACAATCTGGCATAAGAGCGGGTCCGACCACTCATATCTCCCAGCCACTCAGCAGTCATGCCGATCGGCTTAAAGATGCGCGTATAGGCGTAGTCGGCTACGGACTGGCCAATGGCCTCTTGAATGACCTGCGATAGTACCGCTGGGTCACCGGTAGAGTAAAAAGCATAATCACCTGGTTGATAGGATTCCCCGTCTGGGCGCTCCCTGAGTCCCTGAAGTGCGACGTAGGCCACCGGATCTCGTGATCGACCCGCACCGTCCATCATCGCTAAATCAAATTGACCAGGAAAATTCCAAACACCGCGATCGCTATTCCAGTCCTCTGACCAGTCGAGGCCGCTTGTTAAGGTCATCAAGTGTCGTATTGTGATGTTTTGGCGCCCGTCACACCGGGGTAGACATCCGGGGTAGCGCCACTGAGGAATCCAAGTTCCAGCCTTGGCATCGACACTGGGGATTTTACCGTCCGCGATTGCTAACCCAATCAGCGTGGCGGTGACACTCTTGGCCATGGAGTAGCTATGATGAACGGTCGATGCATTAGTACAATTGCTGGTCCCTGATTCGTCGTCGCAGCCAAAGTAGGCCTCGGCGGCAATATAACCATGGCGCGTGACTAAGATGCTAGTGACGCGATTTTTAGGGTCTGCGGCTGACTTGATGGCAGATTCCAGTTTAGCCTGGTCAATGCCAAGTTTTGCCGGTAAGCATCGGCGCCAACCTAGCGTCTGATCGTATGCGAGTGGCTTTTGTCCGCATTCTTCATCGCCAGCATGGGAATTAGCAATTTGTATCTGCTTTGACTGCTGGAGGCCGAAGTAAAGTGGCTGTCTGCGCATAGTCTTCAGATTAAAGCCTGTCGTACTGGTACATTGCACGACAGATATTGCGGCGATTATGAAACGTAATTTTGACTTCATGGATTCCATGAATGTCTCCGTATGCGCGTAACAAAAAAATCCGAGGCACAAACCTTTTCGGGTAGACGCATCCAGCCCCCGAAGGGGCTTATGATATAATTGAGAGTGTATATCCTCTCTCGCTATGAGGCAAAAAACAGTACCATCACGGAGCAAGTGTGAAGCAAAAACAAGGTAGTCAGACGGCGATTTTTGTTGCCATCATGCGTGCTCTCGGGCATCGAGCCCCATGGGTGCCAGGATTCAGGGATCCGACTGCCGAAGTGTTTTTGGGCAAGCAATTTCGTAGCTTCGAGGCTTCGCTGAAATCAAAGATGGGCAAATTTCTGGCCCACAAACTAGAGACCTTTTGGAGTTCGCTAGCGGTTAATTTTCAATTTCGTACAGTGATCCTCGACCAGGTTATCGAGAATTCACTGCCATTTGATCAGCTTGTGATTCTCGGTGCGGGTTATGACGGAAGAGCCTGGCGTCTTGAATCACTCAAGAATGTTAAGGTCTTTGAGGTAGATCACCCGGCAACGCAAGAGGTGAAAAAGAAAGCCCTAGATCGTTTGGTGCAGTGCGCGGATCAGGTACAGCTGTTGCCTATTGATTTTACAACTGATGATCTCGGTGCATGCCTTGACGCGGCAGGCTTCGACTCGCGACTCAAGACTGTTTGGATTTGGGAGGGTGTGGTCATGTATCTCACCGCGGAGCAAATTCGACAGACGATGGCCTGCATCGCGGGGCGCTCGTCAAAGGACAGTCGGTTAGCTTTGTCCTATTTGCCTCACGGACTAAAAATTGGATCGCGCTTGGTGAGTCGTATCGGTGAACCGATGTTGACGGTTACTGCTCCTGGCGAGTTTGGCAAGCTGGCTGAGGGTACAGGCTGGAAAACCGAGAGCGACAGTGGAGTTGCTGATTGGCGGCGTGAATTGATGGACGGGAACCAAGTGTGGTTTCAGTGGCTACATCCCAAAAATTGGTACGAGCGTATCTGGGTTGGTGTTCCAACTATCGATGATAAATAGACATTATGTCGTATTATCATTCTGCTCCAAATCACAGGTGTGGCTCGCGGTAATCTCGCTACTAAAATATGCAAGTTTATTGCCGATCAGCGCGATATGGCATTACGCGAAAAAATCGGGATCTGGGGCAGAGGTCTTAATAGTTCTGCAGGCAGGCTACTAGGATCATGGGTGCTGCTTCTTATTTGTGCTGAGGCCTTCGGGCTCGGTGACTATCTGCATCAGCATATCACTAGTAAAGTGAATTTCACGGTGCGACGCCGCGCAGTGGGGGAGGGTCACCTCAATCCTAGGATCAAGATCTACGCCGTCGATGATCCCACGGCGGCAAAGCGCGGTGAGGTCAGACTTTCTGGTAGGGATTTAGTTCAGGTCTTGCATGCGATTGACGCGAAGTCTCCTCGTAAGATTATCCTTGATGCCATGTTTTCGCAGCGGAGTGAGTCGACACAGCTTGACCCCGCTCTTGCCTCAACATTGGCATCATTAAAAACACCTATCATCACGGGTGTCATGATAGCGTCGGATCCGATTGCACATCGAACTGTGATCGGTGATAAAAGATTGCCGATCCTGATTGACGGGAAAGATCGAGCACCGAGTCCCATCCGCAGAATGAAGCCAGCATTCATCTACGGTCCAGAGGGAGCGTATTTGCAGGCCTTTAACAGGTTCGGGCATTTCGTGGAATTTGCCGAGCATTATTTGGCTCCTGTAGTCTTGATCAATGACGTTGCGGCATTGCCCCATCTTAGCGTTCAAGCTGCGGATTCGATAAGCGTCATCGATAGTGAGTTGAAGATCGATGGCTACGAAATCGCCCTCGACAAGCGTGGGTTGTTGCCAATTGATTATCTAAGCACCGATGTGATTGCGCCAAGAATTCGGTCACTTGGGGGCTACTTCTCTGGTGATCGTTTTATGTTTTCCGATATTAACTCAGATGATGTCGTTGTTATTTTGACTGAATACACAAGTGGGGTGACGCGATTTGTAAGTTCGCCGTTTGGTCTTATTCCCGGACCTTTTGCTCTAATTTCCTGTTTAAATTCTGTGCTGAATAAAAGTTGGCTGCGTGCGGTGGGATATTCCTACGAGCTGATTTTAATCCTATCCTTTGTCGGTCTATTTATCGGTTTTACGACCAATCCATCGAGGTTTTTTCTACTTTTGGCAGGGTGCCTCACGGTGACTTTGGCCTGCTTCCTTTATCTTTTTATCGGTTGGGGCATCGAGGTAAAATGGCTGCTCCCGATGCTGGGTATCCTGGGATCGGCGGTCATCGGCCTTAGTGAACAGCGACAACGAGAGAGCATACGCCGCATTTTTCTCGAGTCGGAGAGAAAAACGGCTGCAGTGTTGCAGCGCGATTTCTTACCAGCATTAACGGCAAATCACGCCAGCTTTGAATTAGCAGCCACTTATATTGCAGCCGAGACCATCGGAGGCGATTGGTTTGCCCATGGTGTGATCGGAGATCGCTGGCTATATGTGCATTTGGGTGACGTGACCGGACATGGTGCTGCTTCGGCAATGCTGGCATCATTTGCCAAAGGCGCCACGGACGCTCTGCATGAGGCGCATCGGAGGCAAGAGGGTAAACCAGCTCCGTTAGCATTGGTTCATGAGTGCTTAAACCAGATCATGCGTACATCATCTGGTGAAAATCTTTACATGACGATGCTCTCGATAATTATCGATCTGCACACAGGTCATTTTTGCTACCTCAATTCTGGTCACGAACCAGCTTTCGTCGTCCAGGACGCCAAAATCACTGTACTTTCAAGTCCCACCAACAACCTACTAGGACACACTAGCGAGGCGATAGACACGCGCATTGGTAGTAGTCAAATCAAAGCTGACGACATGTTGATACTGTTTTCGGATGGCCTTCTTGATGCAACCTGTCCTGTCGATAAGAAACCTAGCCTTCGACTCTTGACCAAGCTTATTCACAGTGCAGACATTTCGAGTGCCGCGGGGCTGCGCAATCTGCTCGATTTGCGCTGTACGAGTCGATTAGATGCCAGTGCTAAAGCGAAATTCAGTGACGACGTCACCTTTGTAATAGTTAAATTGAAGAACAACGCGGAAGCTAGCGACGCTACTACTGGACAAGAGCACCAGTCAGCATGATCCTTTGCTGATTGTTGGTCATCACGGCTTGGAGTCTGACGGTACTTCCGTTTAGGCACGATTCAGGCACATCCCTGATGTAAGTCACTACGAGGTAACTTGGCAAACCGGGGTCAGCGTTTTCTGTGCGTAAAGGGTTACAACCGGGTGGAGTAGCAATCGACCAAGAGTGGGTTGTGGTCTCCGTCGCTATGTCTAATGCTGTGCCGTTTGGGGTAACAACCCTACAGCTTCCGTCCCAAAAAAATCCGCGGTTGGCGTAGTTTCTTGAGCAGCTGATCAGGAGCTCCGAGCTCACGTAGTCACCACCGGCCATGATGTTTTCGGAGCCATTGGTTGCTGGGCCTCCGGTGCCAGGTGGGTTAATGACTGCTATGGGCTGTTCTCCTAGAGTTGTATTGCCGCGATCCAAGGATCCACCAATAGGTTGAGGAGGAATAGCGAACAGGCCGCTTTGATCAGTGGGGCCATCCGACTTCCGACCGTCGTAGCTACCAGCTATGTTTACTGGGACGCTCGCCTGGTCTCTGACTCCGATACCCGCGGCACTTGTGGCGGCTCCTGTGGCAGCTCCTCTGGCGGCTCCTGTGGCGGCTTGATTAGCTCCGGTGTGGTTGCCACTTCTGTGCGACGCGTGGGATTCGTTCGACTTCGCGTCCGAAGAGCCGCCTGAGATTTGAGTTGTGTTCTCTTCCATGTGTACTGCATCGGTTTGTACCGATCCTGTGCCACCCGCACTTGCGGTTTGTAGCCCGGTGCTACAGGAGATTGTTAGCACAGTGCTAAGGACGGGAACTCGACACCGCAAATTTTTACCAAGCTTATGCATTTTATAGACCTTTTATTTCCACTTGCGACGCATATCGACACAATGGGATGAAATCTTGAGAAATTCATAAAAAGTCAATCAACACGGCGACATAGAGTCGAAGTTTGCACCTGATGGTTTTTGCTATGTTTTCTGCAATTCGCACTACGACGCCACTCAGGAATATGCACGATCTCAAGTCTTAGCCCAAAGCCACCGACCCACTATCGTTGATAACCCTTTTTGGGCGGGAGGGCGTGCTTGCATGCTACCCTGTCAATTCCGACTCAAGTCCCAGTGCCCCAATCTAAGTGACTAATATTACGTCACTTATAACTAGGTTGGGCACACATGCTGGTTCTGGACTTGAGGGTAAAACACTAAAGAATTCGGCGATGTACGCCGATACGAAGGGTGGGTTACTAGGAGTTCTATGGGTCACAAGACGCTACATAGCGCACAGTTTATGCTTGTCCATCGTCTGTCACGCCAGTTGATGAACAGTTGCTGTATGCTTTTTTTCATCGTGACGTTCCTGCTCTTGGGTGCCGGATGTAATCGCACGGTTAAGCTTGTCGATCGGCGTTCAAGCGAAGAGGGCGCTACGAGTGTCCGCGTGGAACGGGCTAAGTTTAAAGTAGCTAGTTTATCGAAATTTGTCGTTGCTCCCGGCGAGGACTTAACACTGCAGGGAGAGAATCTCGCTGCCCTGGCTAACACCAAAGTTCGGCTCGAGGCATTGTCCACGGCATCTGGAGCCACTGCACTAATCGGTGCCAGCTACGAGGCCAGCTTGACGATCAGTAGTGGCACTGAAGGTGTTCTTAAACTTCCTGACGAATTGCCTTGGGGGCTTTACGCCGTCAAATTTGAGTCGGAAGCCTCAACAAGACAGCTCATCATTTTTTCCAGTCAAGGTAACGGAGACTTTTCTGTGTATACGGCGGGTGCGGAAGCTGTGTGCTCAGGTCAAAAATTTGTCGACGCCAAAGGCACGGTCGCTACGGGGACCAAAGCTTGTATGGCGAGTCTCGCAGACTGTGGTGCCGACGGTGCTACAGGCTGCATTGCAACAACGTCCTACGCAGCGGCGGCAACCACGGGGCTTGCAAGTAAGATACTAGACGGAGCCACTGTCGCAGGAGTTGGGGGCAATGTGACGCTGCCAGCAGCGGACAAGGTGTCTACGGCAGCAGGTGCCTACGGCGTTGCCGGTACCAGTGTCACACCCGCGCTGGTTGCTTGCGCAAGTGACGGTGCTACCGGATGTCTAGCCTCAGCAGATTATCCAGCCGCCATGGCAGCAGGACTTGCGACTAAAGTTCTCGATGGGTCCACAGTTGCCGGAGTCAGTGGAGGAGTTACCCTGCCGCTAAGCACTAAAGTTCTGACGGGTACCAGTTACGGAGTAGGGGGCACTGCTAGCAGTGGACAACTCATACTACCTACAGCTGGTAAGGTTCTTAGTGGGACGTTGTTCGGTGTCTTTGGGTCCACGACCACAGGTTCTCTGATTCTGCCGCTTGAGGGCAATGTGGTTGCAGGTAGCTCAGCTTTTGGTGATCCCGATGCACCTAAGACGCCAGGACTCAACACCAGCTTTCCCGCGACGCCGATCGTTCGCCCCTCGTCACCGACAATCACCGCCACGACACTCAGCGTCGCTGCCGGACAGATCACTCTGGCTTGGTCGGCGGTGACCGGAGTAGACGGATACCTGGTTCTCATGTCTACGGCTGGAGCGATCACCTCGACTCCAAGCGATTTAGTCTCTTACACGAGCGGTAACGTCATTGGCTCTGCTAATGTTGTTTACGCTGGAGCAGCGCTGACTACCACTATCACCGCGGCGGTTGCATCAAACACAACTTATAGGTTTGCGGTATACAGCTACAAGGATGCCAATGGGCCGACTAGTCCGGTTTACTCCGCTAATCCAGGCATGAAAACCATGTATGGCTGTGATGCTTTAGCTGGTGGGACTTGGATCCCTGTACCGGGAGATACCGTGTACAGTACAACAGATTTCTGCGTTATGAAATACGCAGCCTCTGATGTAAATAACGTCGCCACTTCTGATGCCGGTGGCGCACCATGGGTCAATGTCACGCAGTCTTTTGCGAAAAACGCCTGTCAGAATCTTGGCGCAGGGTATCACCTAGTGACCAATAGCGAGTGGATGACGATAGCGGCGAATGCCGCAAATCGCTCGGATAATTGGACTGGTGGTGCAGTCGGAAGTGGTGCCTTAGTGAAAGGTCACAGCGACAGCTCACCGGGCTCGGTGTGTGCGCCAGATTCAAGCGATGGCAAGGCTTGGGTGCATGGGGGCACTTGTACAGGGCAGTTACAGGGTGCACTTGGAGCCGAGCAGCGGCGTACGTTTTCTCTGTCCAATGCCGAAATTCTCTGGGACTTAAGCGGTAACGCTTGGCAGTGGGTAGATTTGAGTAACGCGACCAGTAAGCCCACACCCGCCAACAACTCCTGGCAGAAATTTGGCGACCTAACGCCAACCGTCGATATGACGTTAGCGATGCTCGTACCACGAAACGCGGCGCAATCGTGGTGGACCGATACATGGAGCACGAGCGAGGGCGTGGGCTGGTACCGCGGTGGCACAAATGGAAGCGGGGGCGCATTAAGGCGCGGCGGAAACGGAGTTGCCGATGCCAACAGATCTGGCCTTTTCACCGCCGATCTCACGGTGGAGTCAGAGTACGCAGACGGATTTACTTCCTTCCGCTGCGCTTGGCATCCCTGACACCACTTATACAACGCGACATCAGAGGGCTAGGCTGATTCCAGCCCAGACCGTACGCGGCATTCCTGGCCTGACGCCGGCTGGACGCAAGGCCGCCACGTAGCGGCGCGCCGTCACATTGCGCACGTCGATGTAGAGACGTTGGCCGGGTGCAAAATCATAGCCACTGGTGAGGTCAAAGACTGCGTAGCTGGGGATCGCTTCCACTCGATTTAAGTCGGTGCTTCCGGCTTGCACTCGAGTGCGGCTTTGATAATGACCAATAATATGAAGATCTGGATAACCTGTTTTTGCTACGCCAATGCCAAAGCCGCCCATGCCATGGGGGACAAACGGCATATAGTCACCTTTTGTCACTGACGGCGCCCACTCTTCGAGTGTGGTCGAAAAGCTAGACTCGAAGCGAGCGTCTGTGTAGGTGTAGTTGGCGAATGTTGGTACTTTTAAACCTAGTCCAATGAGAGCGCCCAAATCTGTGCGGACCACAAACTCGGCCCCTTTGATCAGTGCCTTGCCGCCATTAAACTGAGCTCCTGTACCCTGGCCGCCACTGGCGTATAGGTCACGGCCAAGAATATTTTCGTAGCTATTATAAAATCCAGTGAACTCGGCATTAAAGATTTGGCTGAGATAACGCACGCCCGTTTCGACATTCCAACTGGTCTCGGGTTTAGTGTCACTCTCCGATCCGGGAGTCGGTGGGCCGAAACCGCGATGAACTCCCGTGAATACAGAAAGTTGTGGCGTAAGTCTGTATGCAGCTCCGGCGCCTGGTAGGGTCTGTGCAATTTTACTTTGCTTATTGGTTGGAGTGTTTACGCGATCAGGATCGGAGGCACCGTAATCATCCTGATTTAGTTCTAGTGCTTCATGCCGCGCACCGACGGTTAGATTCCAGTTGCCCATTTCGATATTGTCAATGACGTAGGCAGCGAGGGCGGCTACGCTGCCGATACGGTTATTGCCATTACCCGTGCCAGGTGTAGCCGCAGTAGTACGGACTAAGTATCCCTGGTTCATTTGATAGCGATCGTCATTTTGTAGACGATCTTCTTCGTCTTTATGTAGCCTAAGGCTAATATTTATTTCATGTCTGGTTGCTGTTCCAAATGTCTGACTTAAAATAGATTCAGCGCCTTGGCTGTAAAACCGCCGATTATTTGCCTTCACGGTTAGGGCATCCGCACTACTAGTCGTCCCGCGTATGACGTCGTATTCGGATGAGTATTTGATTGGATCTGAGAGGATGGACTTGATGTTGGATGCCGTAATACCGGTTTTGACGCTATCAAGTTTATACCAGTTACGATTTAGTTTTTGCTGATAAACGGTCGTAGTTAATATGGATTTTGGCAAGAATTCGATACTATGGCGTAGAGAAACAGCTTGGCGCGATAGTTTCATCTGATCTTTTTGAGCCGCAGCATATACGCGATATGGTGATTGATCGAAGTCGGCTTGCGACAGACCTAGATAAGATTCGGCTGAGTTTTCACCCGATACGCTGAGTTTGAGTAAAAGCTCTTGGTAACTGCTGGCGTCCGGGTCGGTGTTAAGGCGCATCTTGCCCATCACATCTTGAGCCGAGAGGCGGTTGGTACCACCGCCATCAATGTGCTTGTAGCCGTCCTCTCCAAGCTGATAGGTTTCAAGGAGCCAACCGAAGTTTTTTTGCGACCCCCCGATATTTAAGTGGACCCGGCGTCCATAGCGTTCGCCGATGGCGACGTTAGCTTTCGCACGCCAAGGAGCTTCCGGTATGCTGGTCGAGCGTAAGTTGATCGCGCCACCTACCGTATAAGGCCCATATTCAATGGAGCTAGATCCCTTGCGTACCTCGACGGACTCCATCCTGCCGGCGATGGGTAGAGAGTGGATAGAGGGAGCAGCGTACGGGGCTGGCGCGATAAGGATCCCGTCTTCCATCACCGTGATCTTTTGACTCCTAAGGACTCCGGTGCCGCGCATGCCTATGTTTGGGCGTAGACCGTAGCCGTCCTCGTCTTGGAAATACAGTCCTGGTACCTCCCAGATCATGCGTTGAAGATCAGATTGGTGGTGTTTCTCGATGGTGTCCTGACCGATCACATTGGTCGATCCTGGGGTGCGTTTTTGAGCTTCCTCATCTCCGGTGATCGTGATGCCACGCAGGTTATTTTTGTTTTTGGGAATTCCTGCCGTGGGTGCTGTTGACTTCCCACCCTGGGATGGTTTATCCAGTTCGGTTGCTGGAGCACTGGGGATAGAGATAGCAGATCCTTTGAGATCAGCGGCAAAAATTTGCTGCGAGCTATTGACGAGTATTACGAGCGAAAGTGATAAATTGCGCCGATCAAGTTTCATCGTCTGCCTCCGATTCTTTACCGTTACTCTGTCAAATCTTGGGAAACTCTAAAATACATAGGAAGGACGTAGTGACGCTCTCCAAGACCGTAACTTGAAGGTGCGGGGAACGGACTACTTGCGATCATGATTTCCTTCGCCGTGGTGTCGAGGAGATCATGGCCCGAGGATCCAGCAATTTTTAATTCTGTAAGGGTACCGTCAGCTTGAAGTGTGAACTCCACCATGACATCTCCCTCCATACGGCGCAGGCGGGCCGACTTTGGATAATACTCGTGGTCGCGAATTTGCTCGAGTATCAGGGATTCAAAGGTGCCTAATGATCCCTGGGCAGCACCAAGTCCAAGATCGATGGGCCCGGTTGGCTCGGCGTCTCCGATGGTAGCCGACGCGGTCCCGACAGGGGCTTGGGACTCGCTCCCTAGTGGATCACCGTACTCTTGGTTGGCGGCGATAACTGGAGGGTTTGTTGTTGGTAGTTGGTGTGACGCCGCGACCTTTTTGCTGCGCTTCATGCGAGGATGGGCGCGAGCACTCAGCGCTTTTGTTCCCGGTATGGTCAGGTGGACGACTTGGCCGCCACCCGCAAGTGTTATAGGCGCCTGCGGCGTGCAACTACGCCAAAGGACTCCCACGTGGATGAATATCGCGAACGACAGCATCACCATAGTCGATTTGTGGTTTGGCCGTGGGATGCTCATCAAGTAGTCACGTGAGTTATGCTGTTCATTAATCTATATCGAAAACCGCATGATCAAGGCCCTGCATAGTCATTGCTTCCGGTGCCTTCTCGAGCTCTAAAACTATGATCTCATTGCGGCCCTTTTTGAGCCAGACACCAGGGCAAAAAAGCGCCTGTTGGGGGCCAATATGCCAGTAGCGCCCCAAATTATGCCCATTAACGAAGACGACGCCTTTCCCCCAGCTTTGGGTGTCAAGATAGGTATCAGCAACCTCATTTAAATTTAGCTCTGCGCGGTAGAAGGTTGGTTGCTTGCTGTCGCTTTTATCGGTAACAGGAGAGAAGCGGAGTCCTGAAAGGTCTGTAAGTGGCAGCGGGTATATGTCCCAGTCGCTAAGTGTACCCTGTGAGGTTCTGACCTCTTTGGTTATTCCCTTGCGCTCGAAAGTCATATCTGGCCCATAGTTAACGCGGCCTTGGTTCTCGACCAGAATATCAAGATCCGAGCCCGATTTAAGATCAACATCCAAGTCGTCTTGCTTCAGGTGGCGATCTAGAGTTCCCTTTAATTCCCCAGAGTGGTGAATCCAGGCGTAGTCGCGTACATCGAGGACCTGGAGCTTGCCCTTATAATTAGTTTTTACTTTGTGACGATAGAGTATGAAGCCGTAGCCTTGGTTCACGTCCTCCATTGACATGATAGAAGTCGCATGGACGGGATTCTTCAGTAACTGCCAAAGCGGCGCCTGTTCCATAAACTGAAACGCAGGAATTTGCGTGAGTTTTGGCGTCTCTGGTACGGACGGTATTGACTCCCCTTCCGGCAGGTGAGTCTTAATCAGCTCCCGCACGGCATAAAACTTGGCGGTAGGATGCCCAGCCTCATTAATCGGTGCATCGTAATCGTAGCTGGTTGTGTCAGCCCAATAGACACCGTGATCGATATTGGCGCCGTTCATAAAGCCGAAATTGGTGCCGCCATGGGCCATGTAGAAGCTGACGTTGTAGCCTCGGTCAAGCATCCACTTGAAATTATCGAGCCCTTTCTGCATGGGACGATTAGAGTGCTTATCGCCGACATGGTCGTACCATCCAAACCAATATTCGGCATTCATACGGATGCCGTCAGGGCGGTACTTGTCTAGGATCCCGAAAGCCTCGTTGGCATCCTCATCCTGACCAAAGTTGAGCGTCAGGGGTAAATCACTAAACGATCCAGCGGCCAAGGATGCCGTAGGGTCGTTGCGATCAAGCACATTATCCGAAGTGAATAGCTGACCGTCGAACCCTGCCTTTTCCATCATGGCGCGGACGGCAGCCATGTATGCCTTGTCCCTACCAAACGAGCCATACTCATTCTCGACCTGGGTCATGATGATCGGACCGCCACGGTGTATCATGAGGCCTTTCACTTGCTCGGCTACTTTGCCCAGGTACCTTTCCATGTAGCTGAGAAACTTCGGGTCTCGCGTCCTAACCGCAATGTCAGGCTCCCTCAGAATCCACCATGGGAGTCCACCAAAATCCCATTCAGAACACACGTAGGGGCCTGGTCTGAGCACCACGAAAAGCCCCTCTTCATGGGCGGTCCGGATGAATGCTGCAATGTCGAGCTGGCCACTGAAGTCAAACTTGCCAGGCTCCGGCTCATGGAGGTTCCAAAATACATAAGTGGTGAGCGTATTTAGTCCCATGGCGCGTAGTAGCTTCATCCGTGCGCGCCAGTAGTCTCGAGGCACGCGACTGTAGTGCATATCGCCGCCTCGAATCAGAAAAGGTTTACCGTCGAGCTCGAATTGGCTCCCACTCGCTTTAAATGTGTGACCCACCGTCGCCTCGTTGGGATTGGCTGTGGTTATTTGTGCAAAAGCGACCATAAGTGCGAAGGATAAACCCGCCGCTACGGCAAAAGTCCTCATCAGAACAGATCCTCCACAGAGTCAGGCCGCTGGTGCCCTCCGAGACCCCGATGCTAGAGTAATTCTCTTAAATTGTTATCTAATATCACTAGAGTATTTGTTCTGGCGTTGTCTAGTTTAAAACCTTTGACCTGCGATTGTGACCTGCCGGCGATCAGGACGACTTCCTAGTCCCGAGGATCTCAAGAATCCTGCCGATAACGTAGTTTTTTTCAGCCTGCGAATCATAGCAATGGGCCGCAAATTTATAGTCACCGTTGCCATCGGGCAGAAACCCTCTGGGCTTTAGCCACCGGCGGCGTGGTGGTTTGCCCTGGCTCTTGTAATTAATTTCAATGTCGAGTCCATGGATGATGGCGTCGCTGATCGCCTTATGGAATTCATGGCGCCCACCTAAATCCATCATCGATACTGAGCCGCTGAGCTTCCAAAGTGTGTCTAGATCGGGCTCAGTTTTCAGTATCAGCTTGAAAAGCTCAAGTGTCGCTCTGGTATCTGCGAGGGCACGATGAGCTCGCTCATTGATGATGCCGCACCTGGCGCATAATGCCGCCAGTTTTGCACTCTCCCCTGGGGCGCATAGATAGTGTCTGGCTAGTCTCACCGTGTCTATCACTCTATTATTGCCAATATTAAGACCATGGCGCGTCATTTCAGTGCGGAGATAGGGAACATCAAACTTGATCCCGTTGTGCGCAATGACGGTGGAGTCACCGATAAATTCTTGGAGGTCCTCAAAGACCTCGCGAGGCTGACCACCTCGGGTGCGGGCCTCAGTGGTGCTGATACCGTGCACCCTAAAGGCACCAGACTCTACCTCGCAGTGGGGGCTCACCAGGGTGCAGAACTCCCTGGTAGAGCCGTCTGCAAAGGTTCGGATTGCAGCCACCTCGACTATGGCCCCATGGTAAGTACTGAGGCCAGTCGTTTCGAGGTCGAAACAGGTATACATGCATCACGCTCCCGACTTTAAAGTTGCATGCAGGATTCCTTTAAAAGCGTCTGGTGATCGCTAAAAGAGTACATGAATCTTTTTTGTTTTTCTCCTAATTTTGGACGCACGTTGGTTCACTAACTGACCGTAAGGGAATCACCTCCGGCATCTGTTCAGGCGTGGCTAGTGCCGAGGCGCAGCTTATCCAGTAGCGATGCCCCACCATCCCGTCGTCATAGCTAACTTCGTCGCGATAAATGCCACCGCAGGCCCTTATGACGCGGATCGATGCTTCATTGGTCGGCGACGTGCAGACTAGCAGTCCATTGAAGCCGAGCGCTCTGGCAATGATGATGATGTGCCTGAGCATTTCTTTGGCGTAGCCTTGGCCGCGAAACTTTGGGCGGACGACGTAGCCGACATGGCCGCCGTAGCGGTAGAGTGACTTAGTAAGGGCGAGGCGCAGGGTAATGCGACCAACAACGATGCCATTGACCTCAGCGAGTAAAAAGAGTGACGGTACGTGCCCGGATGGCAGATTGGTGCCCCGGCGATAGTTTTGCAAAAGCTGCAAGTAATCTTTGAAATCAGTACACTCGCCATACCCGAAGGCAAACGGCGTGCTAGAACCAAGGCTCTCAGCTCTAGCCGTTTCGAATAACTGTTCGTCACTTAAACTCGGAAATCGCAAGACAAGTTGTCTTGCACCTTTTTCACTCACGACATGCTCCCACAGGCGATTAGGTCGACACCGGGAGCAAATTATATGCCAGTGATCTTACCGGTCAGATTGGCCAGCAATCGGTCAATTTAGTCGTAACGGGTCTAGGGGACACGAGTTGTGTCCAGATTTTGACCAGTCGACGTGGACAGAAAATATGCCACTCATCCCTTTGAGGCGGGGCAATCGACGGATGACTCATCGTCAGCCAAGGTGTCTAATGGGTTTTGGGCCAATTGAAATGCGCATTTGAGCCAGCCTTGATACTTCGCAATCTGCGTCAGGGTCCCGTGACCCTCGTCACAAGGTGCATCAGTGCTAGGTCCCGAGATCAGACCGATCAACTCAAGTTTGCCGCCTCGGTCGAGAAATGCAGGGCCGCCAGAGTCTCCATGGCAGCCACCCTTGCGCGCGTAAGGCTTGATAGTAAAGGTAGTGGTCTCGGGCTCCATGAGATCAACCTCCACCCAGACTTGCCGCAAAAAACCAAACTCACCACGCAAATCCGGATGAACCTCACCCGAGCTCCCATAGCCAGCAATAAGCACGGTGTCACCGCTCTTCAGATTGTTTTTGTCAGCAATCGGCACTGGCTTAACCTTGTCGGGCAGATCGCCGCTAAAAGTCACAATGCCGACATCATAATGATAGCCCTTCGTCCACCGCGGATGGCGCATGATATTCGTGGTCTGAATGCCGGGTAGGCGCCAGTACCGCGGTCCGATGCCTATGTCGAGCTGTTTGGCATTAACCAAACAATGCGCCGCGGTGACCACCTGGTGGGGGCCGATCACCACGCCGGTGCAACGCATGGCTGAATTGGGTGTGGCTCTGGCAATGAGGGACACGGTATGGGCCATAGTCCTTTGATCTGGGTTCATATGGGGAAACTCACCACCGACGATCCGGACCTCGCTGGTTTCTTGTTTCTTATAGGCACGGCATCCACCGAGTAATAAAAGGACGAGACACAGGGTTGACGTATGACGTGATGTGGTCATGTTAACTTCTCCTCAACTATCTACATTCAGCTGAAATCAGAGGTCGTTGACTCCGTCTACACGCGATTCATCAATGGAGAAATAGTCCGTCGCTGCCAATTTTACCCGGGCCGTTTAGCACTAGAACAGCTGCGGCGTGCGCGGCCACGGAGAACGAGATCTTACCGTTCACGGAACGATATTCCTGGCCACTGACGGCATCTCGGTAAATACCAGGTGTGACTCCCGTGACCGTGATGTTCTGAGCTGTCCCTGCGGCGAGTCCCACGACCGCATAACTATGGGTTTCCGCGTGATCCCGGACGAAGGACATGCCGCTACCCCATTCCTGCACCTGCTGCATCCGACCCTTTTGCAGCGCTGGTACGGAA
This sequence comes from Deltaproteobacteria bacterium, assembly GCA_016874735.1. Classification (NCBI taxonomy): domain Bacteria; kingdom Pseudomonadati; phylum Myxococcota; class Myxococcia; species Deltaproteobacteria bacterium. The sequence goes on along the minus strand of VGTI01000014.1, from coordinate 29,249 downwards.
CGACGAATCAGGTTCAGCCGTTTTATGTGTTGATAGAGTGGGTGTGCTTTAGTCTGTGTTAACCCTGAGGATGCCAAGTGCGCGCCAAAATAGGCGCGACCCGTTTGGTCTAGAGTCATCGTCGGGCCGTCGATATCTTGCGGTAGCCCTTTTTGGAATTCTATTTCCTCACCGTAGTAAAGGCAGGGTATCCCGCGGATGGTCCAGAGGAGGTTATAGACCATGGCAGCCTTCCACATCTCACCACCAAACCGATACTTGAAGTCGTTGTCAGGACCTACATCATGATTCTGGAAAAAAGTAACTAACTTACTCGCGTCACCATAGATCCAGTCCCAGTTTAGCTGGGCACCGATGCCACTAAAATTGCCGTTTTTGATATTATCTCGAAACGTCGCAAATAAGGGGAAATCGATTACCGAAAGTCCCGAATCAGGACCCGAATAAGGATCACTCGCTAGCGTCGCCCGCCTCGTGTACCACCACGGTCTAATCACAGCTGATGCGTTGTCATTGCTAAGTTCCTGCCCCAGGCCACTGCCCTTGACTAAGTTCTCGCCAAAGACAAAAAGATCAGGTTTATAGGCCACCCAGTCATCAACAAATGACAGCACGTTGTCCCGATCAAGGTGCTTCAGCGTGTCAATACGAATGCCGTCGATGCCCATGTCAATATACTTATGGATGGCCTGGTTTAGATAATCTTGGACATGCTGCCGCTCCGTAGCCAGGTCAACGGCATCACCAGCTAAGTGCTTGCGCTGTAGTGCCCGTGGATTTTCCCAGTCACCGCCGGCCATAAATCCGTCCAAATGATACCAATCAGGATCGAGTCTTTTTGCGTCGATACCAAAAAAGCGCTGGGGATCGTAACCTGGCTTAGGAACGACGACGCCAGTTACAGGATCGCGTAGCGGTCTTAAACCGGCAGCGTCGCTAAATTGGCGCTCAGCAAACCAGCGCGGCGCCAGTGGGTTGTCGTTATCTTCACGATACTCACTACGGTAATCACCTAAATGACCCAGATATGGACCATGGTTAATCGTACTACCGTTTGCAGGCCGGAAATATTTGATGGGCAGATGATCGATCCAAACTTTGCCCCGGATTCCGTACTGACTAGAGTGATTGATGACCACATCTTGGATGATTTTCATGCCTTTGGCGTGCACGGCATGAATCAGGTCCTGGTAACTTGCGTCGTCTGATTCAAGGCGAGGGTCGACGCGCTCCCAGTCGTAGCCATGATAGCCATGGTAATCGAGGCCGCTGCGATTCTCGATAGGTGGCGTAATCCAAATGGCCGTGAATCCCAGATCCCTAATGTAATCTAGTTTAGAGATGAGTCCACGGAAATCACCGCGCCATTGTGGGTCACCTAGCTTAATACGGTCACGGTTGTAGTAGTTGTTGCTTGGATCGCCATCATAAAAACGCGCCGTCATCACGAAGTAGATAGACTCTTCCCGAAAGTCGGTCGTGGCACCGTGCTGCGATGAGGGGTGATCTTTAGAGGCGCTGGCGATAGCTTGGTTCGACAACAGCAGAGTCAACACATAACCAACTGCAGAACCAATGATAGCCTTCATAGGTACGGCCCTTATTTTATAACCACTAATAGAGAATACCGGCTATGTTAATCCCACGGTCACATTTAACCTAGCTCTAAATGAGTCGCGATGAAATTCGTTACGGCGTGAGCCAAGTCTTGGCCCTCGGGGAAGTAATGGTGGAGCATGAGAGTTGCGTGCGGTGTCCATTGACCGCAAAACTCATGGACCGTTCCGCCCTGGCGGCGCACTTTGGCGATCAGGAGACGGGCATCATCGCGCAGGATCTCATGGTCACTGTAACTTATGAAAAGGGGCGGGAGACTATGATGATCGGCATGCAGTGGCGACAAATCTGGCAGATCGCGCTGATAGTCTCCGGTATAGTTTAAAAAATGTTTGCTGTAGAGCCTCTTAGTGAAAGGGCCGTAGATCGGCAACAGACACTCTTGGCGCCAACGAGTATCTAGGCTTGAAGCACTAAATGTCAGATCCGTCATTGGGGAATCCAAAAACGCAGCGCAAGGCATAGCAAGGCCTGCATCTTTGAGACGCAGGAGTAGCGATAATGCCAGGCACCCGCCAGCAGACTCGCCGCCCAAGATGATATTGCGCGCTTCATATCCCATCGTTGTGAGTTCATGAAACACCTGCCACACCTGATTACTAGCGACTGGATAAGGGCTCTCAGGAGCGAGGCTATAGTCAGGAGCGACTACAGGGCAGTTGAGTTTGTCGGCGAGCCTGGCGAGAGCTGAGCCATGGGTTTTACTAGAGCAGATCATGAAACCGCCCCCATGGATGTATAGAATAACTTTGCTGCTATGTTTTAAAACCCTTGGCCTGAACCATGTGCAGTTGACATCTTTAATCAGCGACTTTTGGAGCGATACAGAAAGGCTGGCGCTTGTAATTTTGGTGACTTGCCAACCCACTAAGTCGAGTAAATGCGACCCGAGGCGGAACAGTTTTCTACCGATGCGCTGCGGCGGCATGGCAAGCACGGTGAATATCAATTCGAGGTAAATCTGGAGCAGTCTCAAGACTATTCTGGCGACGCGCAAACGCAGAGACATCTGTGCCACGAAATAATCTCCAGTCCCAGGTGTTCTCTCCATTCTAGCATTAAGCTAGCGCGGGAGCTCACTGCAGCTGAAGCAGGTAAGTGACAGCAGCCTTCAGATCCTGGTTCCGCGCATCCAAGCCTATCATGTTGTCCATGGCTGAGGCCATGGCCTCGATACTGTCACGGTAGGACGCGGAGCCAGGAGATTGTTTCTCGACCTGATTGCCGTTACTCACCGGGGTGTTGATGACCATGGCTAGCTCAAGGGTAGCAAGGTTAAGCCAGTATTGTTGGAGGATCACCGTGTCCATTACGGTCACTTCCATAGTCGGGGCAGTGCCAAAATATTCCGTAGTTTGTGTCCTTGACGAAGCATGGTAGCGCCACCAGATGGTGCGCCCGCGATCAGATATCGTGCGCTCGGCGCTAAAGTCTTGCTCGTAAACGGGAGCTTGATTCAAGGAGGTATCGGCACGCAAGGCAGTTGAGTTAAGTGCTGCCAGCATCAGAGCGACTGATGTGAGGCGTGTCCGGAGTGTCGTCATGGGTGGGTCCTAAAGCATCTTTAGTTGAGATGCTCCGTTTATCACACCGGCACGCATTCGTAATGGCAAAAACATGATCCAAAAAAATACGGCGATCTTCGAGGGTTAAGATCGCCGTACGGGAGCTGGATGTGGACTTTTAATCGACGCGACGGACTTTAACAGCCGACAGGACATGGACATCAACGGTGGCCGGGCCGTTAGAGCCAGCGGTGAGTATTCGTACGTCGACGCGGCTATCTGCAAGGCGCGCGGTCTTATGAAGGTCGACACCAATTGCTGCACCCACACCCACGTCGGCGATCATACAGTACCAGCCGTTCGGATTAAGTAGGCGGTATTTTGTGATGGTTAGCACATTCACCGCGACGGGGATTACCACCAACTCTGGTGCAGCCGTGACGTTGGTGTCTTCGATGGTGGAGCCGAACCCGAGGATATTGACCGATACGCCCAGGTTTCTGTAGGGAGATGATGCGTTAAACGGTGAGTTAGCTCCCCAAACGGTCAGACATTTATTGATCCCGGTGCGCAATTTCTTTTCCTGTTCACAGGTGTCCCAGCCCTTGGCAGGTCGTTTTGGGCACACCATCTCCGTCAACTGATTGCCGGGCGTCCCTTTGTCTTCGACTACGGTTGTGGATGTGCCTGGTTTTCCATTTGACTCTGATTCACCGGGGGACGTGCCAGGCGTTTTATTTTCGGTGCCCTCATTGGGATTACTGCCACTTAGCTCGTTTGAAGCGAGTTGACTCTTCGCGGCCGACGCAGGGCTATTTAAGGAGCTCTTCGGTCCCGTGCCGGTACCGAACTCATTGGCGCCGGTGAATTCACTAGATCCGCAGCCAATGACGCTAAAGCCGATGATGAAAAGACCAATCTTTAGAGACTTATTGATGTTTTGCATGGGGGGTGTTCCTACCTTGGGTTAAAGATGAACTCTTATCGGCGGGAAAAGCGCAAAACTTTAGCGCAATAATCCATTAAACTGAATTTACTGAAAAAATTGGCTTTCATTAAATTCAGAAAAGTGCGTCTTCCGAAGATTTTGCGTCTCCTTTAACTCCAAAGCCCGGCAGCCCGCCATCGACACAAAACAATCAAAAAATGATTGTTTATAACCAGGTGTATGATCTAAAGGACCCTGTCCGCCATACCAACTATAAGACAACTCAGATCATGAACGACCACAGCGACACCGTAGGATTCAGAGTATTGGGCAAACAAGACGTCGCCCAGGCAGCGTCTTTATTGGCGGCTGCTTTTGCACACCATGATCCCCTAGCCGTAGCACTGCAAATTTCTAGTTCGGAGATGCGCGAGATGATCGTCCCTCTTCTTGAGGCATCGCTAGGTGACGAGCTGTCTGTGGTTGCCTACGACCAGAGTCAGCCGGACAAAATACTCGGCTGCGTTTTGGCCAAGAATCTAGGTTCAGACAACCCTGCGCAATGGTCTAAGTCGATTGTCGATAGGTTTAGCGCCGTCTTTGGATTGATTGACGAGTTACACCAACGATACTTTCAGAACCAAGGCCCGGAGAACATGCGGCAATTTGTTCACGAGAGCATGGTCGCGACCGATACGCGCGCAGCTGGCCGGGGCGTGGCGCAGGGACTGCTCAAAGCGAGCGCCATGAACGGCAGGACCAAGGGATATACTGGTGCCGTTGCCGAATTGACCGGACCCATTTCGCAACATGTGTTCATCAATAAACACGGTTACCAACCAGTGGCAGCCGTGTCCTATCGGTCCTTTAGCTTTGGTGGTGCCGAGCCCTTTCGGTCGATCGGTGGCGTGGATAGCTGCGTGCTGGCCATCAAAAACTACGACCATTGAGCCGCTCTCAGCCCGTATTTCTCAGACCGCTAGCTAGAGCGCTAACCGTAATCAGCAATTGATTTAGTAACTGATCGGTGGCATGGGATCCATGGGTATCCTCGGTGCCATGTTGTGCCGCGCGCCAAGCGCGTATCTGATTAATTTGCATTTTGTGCAGCGTGCGTAGTCCCGTCTCGCGCATGGCGATCGTGCGCACGGCATGGGGGCGACGCCCCTCAATCGGACTACCAAACACTTTGACGAGCATGCGTTTTGTGCGTTCGTACTCATCCGTGATTTTTTGCATAAAGTAAGTACGGACTACTTGGTCATCAAGTAGATCGGCGTACCATCCCATAATTTCCGGGCTGGCCGAAGCCACGGTGGTCTCAACATTATGAAGTAGGTAATTCAGTAGACTGAACGATCCGAGGTGATTTGTAATATGCTGGAAGTCGGATGGAGATGTGGTTTGTAGGTTCTCAAGAGCAGTGCCAACACCGTACCAACTCGGCAAATAGAATCGTGATTGGTTCCAGCTAAAGACCCAGGGAATGGCACGCAAGTCGGCTATTGTGGACTGTCCCGTGCGCTTAGCGGGGCGACTGCCGATCCTGAGACGTTCAAGCACATCGATAGGAGTCACCGTCCGGAAAAACTGCAAAAACCTACTGTCCTGTAGCAGACTCTGATAGGTGTCTTGGCTACTCTTGCTCAACTGTTCCATCACCCGCAGATAGACAGGATCGTCAGGGTGCTTTTCATCCGTGAGTAAAGTCTCTGACGTGACGGTCGCTAACATGGTCTCGACATTGTAGACGGCTGTAGCAAAGTTGCCGTACTTGCGCGCGATGATTTCCCCTTGCTCGGTGACGCGGAAGGCACCGGTCATAGTGCCTTTAGGTTGAGCCTGCAGGAACCTGTGAATAGGCCCCGATCCCCGACCTACGGTACCACCCCGGCCGTGGAAGAAGTTGAGATCGACTCCGTGACGAGCGGCGACGACGTGCATCGCTTTTTGGGCCTTGTAGAGATTCCACTGGCTAGCCAGAATGCCGCCGTCCTTAGCGCTATCGCTATAACCGATCATCACCTGCTGCATCGGCCGTGATCGCCCCGTCTGCCGACGCTGATCCTCAAGGCTAGCCTGAGTGATCGGATGGTTGAGGAATTCGTTCAACACGCCTTCACTACGCTCCAGATCATCAATCGTTTCGAATAGCGGTACTACGGGCACTTTGCAGATGAGGCGGTCGCTTTCCAGGCGGAGCAGACCTGCTTCACGCGCGAGCAAGTACATTGTGAAGAGATCATTGGCTGCATGAGTCATGGACACAATCAGCGAGCCTATGCCCTCCGGTCCATACCGATCGAGGTGGGTCCTGACCACGGTTAGGCAATCGATAACGGCTTTGGCCTCGCCCGTGTGGCCCTGGTTAGCGGGCGAGAATGGCCTGGGCGACTTTAATTCACGCCGGATGAACTCCGTCTTCCGGTCTTTCGTCCATTCTGGATAGGTTGTAGCATCCTGGATACCGGCAAGTTGTAGTAGGTCTCGCATGGCTTTATCGTGAAATTGGCTGTTTTGGCGAATATCCAGCTTGGCTAAGTGAAAACCAACAGTCTGTAGCGTGCGCACTGCTTGCCGCAGTTCATGATCAGCCAGTCTATCAGCGCCGATAGCCGTCAATGAGTCGTGTAAGGTGCGGCAATCGTCCATGAGTTCGCTAGGGTGCTGGTAACACGTGTCCTGATCACCCAACTCGACAGCATGATCACGCACGACCTGGATGGGCAGCCGCGCGATCATCACAGCCGTCAGTACTAACCAAGGTTCGTCGGGGGACTGCTTTTTCGCCTCGCTAAATTGAGTCGGTAAGGTCTTCTCATAGTCACTCAGGCGCTGCACTAGAGCGGCTGGGATCTCGTGGCCTTGATCCGTAATAGTGAGCTTTTTAGCTAAATCTAGGAGCTTATGACGTAGTACGATCAGGGCATTGAGCCGCAAGGCCTTGAGCGTCTCTGATGTGATCGCAGCACTGACGAGGGGATGCCCGTCGCGGTCACCACCCACCCAACTGCCTAGTGTAAAAGTTGGGTAATCGTGGTTCATGTAGGACAGCTTCTCGTCAAACCCAGCAACTTGCCACGCTGATTCAAAGCGCCGATCTAACCAGGACAGAATCTCCGGGAATACATTTTTAAGGTAGTGCATCACGTTCTGTAATTCGTCGGTGACCTCCGGGCGTTGCACATAAGTCGCCCCCGTGCGCCAAAGACGTTCCAGTACGGTTTTGAAGTCATCCTTGAGCCACTCTCGCTCGATCGGCGTCCACATTTGGTTTTCGCGTTTGACGAGCAGCAGATAGAGGTCGCGATGATGCTGGAGTATGGCTGTTCTTTTGGCCTCAGTTGGGTGAGCGGTGAGTACGGGTTCAACTTGGAGGCGCCTTATAGCAGCCCGAATGGCATCTGCCCCGAAACCGTGATTCCTTAGTCCAGCAAGAGCCGAGGGCCAAAGCCCGCTCTCTTCCTCCAAGTGATCAGCAGTTTGGCGCAAGCGGCGCCGTTGGATGGTCGTATTTTCCTCGACCATATTGAGTAACTGGAAGGAAATTGACAGCAGTTGTACGAGATTCTGATCGTCGCTCACCTGCTCTTTGAGTGGGGCTTCAGGCTGGAGCCACGGCACAAAGGCAACGAGGTTGGCGAGCTTGAGATCAACAAGGACCTCACGCAGACATTGCATAATGAACTGGAGATCCTGTTGGAACTTGGAGTTAGTGCTGTTTGTCATAAATCTCACGCTTGGAATCCGTTAGGATCTTCCTTATAACGGCTTAAGGCGCCTAGACCAATGACATTTCGCGTTTTTTGTCTGTGTTCACTTGCCGAAAAGCTGGTGGCGGGCGTCCAGAATCATCTGACAAGTGGCATCTTCGGCAACTTTCACCATGCTAAACCGACTTTGATCTAGGTCCGGCGTGATTTTGGGCGACACTGCACCTAACACGGTCGAATCCGAACCTAGGACCTTTTGCTCGATAGTCCACTTGATCGTGCCGTCTATCCGTTCAGGGGTAGTTACAACACCGGACTCCTCGAGAATCGTCCGCTGCACAATATAGACTTTGCCGCTGAGGCTTACAAACAAAGCTGATGCACTTACTTCCACTGTGACGCCAGGCAGCTCGTCGCCATCTTGATCGAAGGCGCGTGCGTCAGCCGCGCGAGTCGGCAGTTCGTCGCTGGCTGGGTTATCTAGTCGGGCACCGATGACCTCCGTGATGGCTGGCGATGTAAGCAGTGACTGGGTGCCGCTCTTTCCCAAGGTGTACGTGATTGTGCGTTCAGGTAGGGCGCGCTTAAAGGCCTCGGGAAAAGTCAGCTTAGTGGTCTTTGAACCTGCCGCGCTGATGTCGCAAAGCTGCTCGGTAGTTGAGAATTGATCGCCTTTCTTCGTAGCTTTGACGATGAATAGGCGTTCAATCGTACCGTCTGATCTGATCCCGGCCGCCGCCGATTCAGACGCTAGAATTAATTGCTTAGCCCATGTGCCGGCACGGAGACCGTCAGAGCTTCCCTGCGCGTCTGCCAGATCACTGGCTGCTTTTGGGCCGCAGCTACTCGTCAATCCCAGCAACATCGTGAAGATCAGAGTGACGTTTTTTGCTCGCTGGGTTGGGATCTTGTTCCTTACTGAGTTCATGACTGGCTCCGTAACAGCTACATATTGATCTCGGTCCGCAGGTGTGCCTTGAGTCTACCGATGTCCAATATCCGTGCAGGTTCTGTGCCACCAAAGTGAGACGCGACGGTCCCCAGTTATGGGCCAAGCAAAGCTTAGGAATTTCGCGTATTAAAGGCACAGATGTGGCGCTGCAGCGGTGCTAACCTCCCGGAGTGAGCGTACAAAAAGCTGGCAGCTGGGACTTGTTGCTGTAAACTTATTGTTTAGTCCAACATCATATCGGGGGCCTAAAGATGCGTCTTGCGCGGGTCGTATGTCCAACCCTGGCAATCACGGTGGCAAGCATTGTCGGTGGCTGTCGCCACACAAGCAAATCCACAGACGTTAAAGAGGCCCCGGACAGTTCCGGTGCTGCAACTCTACTTGGCATTGATCCTCCCTACACTTGGGACTCGGTCAAGGACGCCACCTCTGGACAGATTCAGGTGCCTTGGTCCGACACTTACTGGCCCCTTGCCGCACGCGGCCTGGCGGCTCGGTGGGCCGCTGGAGATAAGATCAGCGCCTTGCCGGCTTCGCCCCAATCATTTGCAGAGGCCCTCGTTACCCTACGAGAAACGCTCGCATCAACTGATCCATTGGCGACGGCCTACCTGTCACCTGCAGAGAAGTACGATATTGTAGCTGGAAGGATCGAGGCGGCCGATGCTGGCTTTTGGCGGGATCTTGAGGCCCTTAAGGCATCCTTTGGCGCAGACGTTGGGCCGCAACTGGACGCGCTCACTACCAAGAACAAAGAGCTCCATCGTGAAATATCTGGCCTGAACGAGCAAATTGACGAACTCGGTCGCCAAGCATCCGAGACGATCAGTAGGCTTCAGGCTGGTTCGGAGGCAGATCGGCAGCGGGTTGATGAGACTATCAAAAGATACGCGGAACAAATTAATGCTGTCGCTGTGCGCCTTGGGGAGCTCCTAAACACCTACAAGGCTAACCAACGTACCATGCGGACACTGCGTACACCTTTCACGACCAAGGAGATGGCGTTCGCCAGCAAAGCACTGCCCTTGACCCCCATGACAGCGGCAAGCTGGAGCACCTGGGGCGGTTGGGAGGTGAGCGATGTCGATAATTATCTGTGGATGGGCCATTGCCATGGTTGGGCGCTGGCTAGTGTGGTTGAGGATGCGCCTAAGCACGCGGTGATGGTGCATCAAGGCGACCGCAAGGTGCTTTTCACTGAGGGTGACATTCGCGGTCTTGTCACGAAAATATGGGCGGATCAACTGCCACCCACCAAGTTTGCGGCGACACGCTGTAACTCAAAAGACCCGCCCAAAATTGCTGGGCGCATTAGCGACGGAATGGTCTGCATTGGCGTCGGTTGCGAAGCTGAAAAAGGTAAGCACATACACATCAAAAATAATCGGTTTAGGGAAGGCTTTATCGAATATAGTTCGTCGCCCTTTGATCCGCACACGAAGTTTGCCAAGTTCCAAGGCGCACTGACGGATGACCGTGTAGCGGTGGTCATTTACGAGAGTGCTGCCGCTATGAGTAAAGATCTGTTCGCGCCTGATGCAACGGTCACTAAGCAGTTTGGCTCGCTGCATCTAGGAGCTGGTTGCCGGGATGTCAATCCTATGACGTTGCACCTAGCTTTGACCAAGCTCATACATGACCGTAAAGTTGGATTTGTCATCGACCGTGATCGCAATGCAGAGGTTTGGAACCAACCAGTACAAGGCTACGAACTTGAGTATTTGCCGATAAAAACTCGCACCGGCGAGGCTCCTGGCGGTGTACCAGTAGATATCGGGTCAGTGTCAGATCCGTTGGGGCCTTTTCGTGCACCGGGGACAGCTTTTCTGGTCAGTATTCAAGCCACCATTACCTTCGGCGTTGAGATTGAACCTCAGCTCACTTATGCCTCAAATGCCAGTGACGAGAGGACAGGTCGCATGGTGGTGACCTACACCCTTGAACTCGATAAAAACAAAAATATCATCGGGGGAGAATGGGGGCGTCTACCCCGCGACAAAGGTGGCTCATTCGAGCCGATAGAATCGGTGCCTGATTTTATTTGGTATGCAGCAAAGGGTACCACACCAAATCCGGGCCTTTACGATGTCGGCCTCGTTAAGAAGATTCAAGCCTGCGCCGCTGCTCCGGCTACTGGCAAAGTAGTCCTAAAGCGTCAAGGTGCTACCGGCGATATAAAAGACGAAGAGCTGGCCTACTCAGACTGCTCTGTTTAGTGATGATCTTCTCTGGGCCATGCGGGATTGCTAATATAGAGTTATGACGACGCGTAAATTCACCCCTCATCCGCTGATTCCGCAGGGCTACGCCCAGACGTTTTTTGCGGCCGTATCGCCCCCTTTATCCTCGGTCAAGCCATCGGTGACGGAATGGGTTGGTCTTAGCGATGGCGATGAGCTACGCCTCGATATTCACCAACCGGCCGTAGATGATCCAGTTAAGCCCCTCATCTTGTTGCTGCACGGGTCCGGTGGTTCAGGGGATGATGCGCTGATCGTACGTCAAGCGCAAGTATTCAGCCGTGTGGGTTATACGACCGTGCGCTTCCATCATCGAGGCTGCGGTGGCGGCAGTTTGGAGCGCGTTACCAGCCTCTATCACGCAGGCCGGCTGTCCGATATTGTCGAAACCTTGCGCTATTTTGAGAAGCGATGGCCAGGCCGGCGCTGTCTAGTCGTGGGTTACTCGCTGTCGGGCAATATGATCCTTCGGCTTCTGGGCGATGCGGCATCCTATCCAGTGTCTACTGTCACCGCTGCGCTCGCCATCTGTCCTCCGATCGAACTTGAGACGTCGTCACGCGCGCTGGCATCCTGGCGCAATCGGCCATTTGACTCGGTGCTAACCCTCCGCTTTGTCAAGCAGGCGCAGATGGTTGAAGCGAGGAAACCTGGCTCCCTAAGGCGCGACCTCCCGCTCGTCCTTACCCATCGCCAACTCGATCAAGTTTATAATTGCAAAGTCGCGGGGTTCGCCGACAGATCCGACTACTACGATGCGTACTCTGCCAAGAGATACCTTGCCGCAATTAACCAGCCCGTTACGATACTCACTGCTGCCGACGATCCGATCATTCCAGTATCTATGTTTAAGTCTGGCATGCCGCGCAACGTGCGGCTGAGGATTGAAGAGCGTGGCGGCCACTGTGCATTCATCGGTTCCAAACCTACGGAGTTTGGTGACCGCAGATGGGTGAGCTCGTTTGTCTCGGATTGGGTAGCATCAATAATCAGAAAGTAAGTTTTTCCGATGGCCGCCGCCCTAAATGGCAGACTTTTAATTAAACAAAGTCTCGTGTTTACCGGCTGTTAGGACATGTATTCCCCTGTTTGATTCAAAAAATCGAGAAATCTTAATTTCATCCTAAAGTTTTTAGCCCTACCTGCCGATAAGTTGTCCATAAGGCAGTGCAATCCGAAGTTCCGGTCCACTAGTGGCAGACCGTAGCCCCCAGACGCACAGGAGGGGGCCCGGGTCAAAGGACAGGTAAGGACAGGTAAGCACAGGAAACCACGCCTAAGAGGACCAAGATGTATACAGATCAAATTAACTACGAGTATGCCACGGCCATCCGCCCGACCTCTAACATCCTCGACCCGAGGTGGAAGCCGCTTACTCAAGACTACTTTAGTCTCCTCGCGCTCTTTGTCATCGTCGTCAATGACTTCATGCTCAAATCATCGCCTTACGCCGGTCTCGTTTCGGGCAAGTTATCGGATTTTGCAGGTATGTACTTTTTGCCTTTTCTAATTACCGATCTACTTATGATGTTTAGTTCCAGTATGCGCCAGGCCGGGAATGCCATGGTGGGAGCTATGTTGCTTGCTGCGGCAGCGGTGATCGCAATCAAGTTGTCGCCAGTAGTAGGCGGATACTGCGCCGACGGCTTTGCCTGGGCGGGAATCAAAGCGCGATTCGTCGCAGATGCTACCGATCTATTTAGTTTAGCCATGTTGCCACTGGCTTATCTGAGATTTCTGGCGCTTGCACGCTAATCGCATTTGGCTGATTCAATTTAATTTATTGAGGAAGATATATGTTTACGATGAAGCAAAAAATAACACGCGAATTAAAGCGAGTGCAGACCACAAAATCCGCGTCCAGAGCAGCAACACTAAGCATCTTATTCGTTGCCAGTTTGACCTCGAATATTGCTCTAGCATCGTCTCCAAACAAGGGTCGCGCTGTGACCAATTTGCCGCCGATTGATCGAAATGTCCGCGTCGAACGCGCACGGCCAAGAATCATGCCATTAGTGAGACCAGTCTTTAGACCGGTGGCACCAGTGAGCTCACCAAAAAGAGATTCTCTTGCCTTCCAGGGTACTCAGGCTGTCGCTAACCCGATGCCTCGTGAGTATGTCTATCCTGGGTCTGTCGTCCTGGTTTTATTTGGCTTGGCTCTAGTGCTGACAAGCATTGTGTCACTCATGCGGCAGCGCCAGATTGTTAAGACCAAGATGTTATTAGAGCAGGCTAAGAAAAACAAGCCCGCGGCTTTGCCGCGAGCGGCAGTAAAGAAGCCGCAATCAATAAAAATACCTCCTACACCCGTGCATGTTGAAAGGCCAGTTGCCACAAATAACGCACGTAGCCTAACCCTAGCTGATCTGCCGCCCAAATCAGAGCCAAAAGAACGCGTCAACGTGCGACGCAAGCCATGTTCGCTCGAGCGATTCACGCAAATTGAACATGCAGTGGACGTCGCAGTCGCACGGATGCTTGAGAGTAAATTTGAGATCGCGCCGCAAGACTGGGAGTTGATTCGCGGTTTCTGGAGTCAGGCCGTCACGGTACCAGCAGAAACGGCCAAGGCAGAGGGCGTGCGAATGACGTTTGAACCAGCTAGCGTCGATGATTTTGTCGAAATTCAATTGGAAGTTACGCGCGTCACGAGGGAATCACTTGAGATTCTTTTCGGTATCAGTGAGACCGAATGGTTAAAGATGAAACTTTACTGGTATCAGAGATTTCCCAAGGATGAATCGTTAGCCCTGAGTTACCGGCAAAGTCGTGCCCAATATATGTTCAGTATGAATGCCACCGCTGCATGATTTAGCGGTGTGCTCTGAGTCGCAGGGACGCTCGTTCGTTGGATGATCCGTGTATCTAAACTTCATTGGAGAATTTGATGCCATGGAACCAAGTACCAATAGCAGCGCTTCTATCATGCGGGCTCGTGTCGCCGCAAACATCAAACGGTGCAGACAACGTGCTGGTTTCACGCAAAGTGCCTTGGCTGGGCGCTTAGGTGTTTCGCAGCGCTACGTCGCGATGCTTGAGCAGGACGCGCGGAATCTCAGCATAGAGACTTTGACCCGTATCGCCGAATCCCTCGCGGTTAACATCACGGAACTTATTTGCGACGCCAAGGAATTAGAGCTTGCCAATAGAGCCGCTGCACAACTCGGGATCGAGCTGTTGCAGCAGCATTTGAAGGGGCAAAGTCCCTAAGCCGACATCGCATGGCGTTGTCAGTCGTTGGGATCAATTTTTTTGACACACGGCGCACCGCAAATTGCGGTTTGTAGGTGGGTTACCAAGTTCAGCGTAGCCTTGATAAAGGTTGGTTGCATACATGTGTGCTTTCGCGCCGACGACATTAACGCTGGTATCGATATTTTGTACATCAAGGCAAACGCGTTCCATGGGTGCCGGGTGCGTGTAGTAGGATCCGATCGCATAGCCATGATACGACAGTGTCCAATTGGCGGGGCAGGTGTTGTCGCCCCAAATGACGGCTCTCGGACGTGGCGAGTAGTAAACGGCACATTTCACCATCGTATGAGCGGGTACGCAGTCATTATGCAGATGGTGAACATCCGCTGCGTAAAGTAGATCACCGTAGCTGTAAGCAACGGTTCCAGCCGTTCCGTTTGTCTTAAAGCAGGTCATGTCACCTGAGCCACTATGGTTATAGTAAGCCGTATAGGCAAAACCTGAGTAGAGTAACTCTGTCCCCGCCGGCGCTGTTGCATTGCCCAAACGCGTATAAATGTCACCGCTATAAAGCGGTGTACCGTCAGCGCGCTCAAATCCACCGGCACGAACGCTGCCGCTGCCCACGTCTAGGGCTTTAGCCGGAGTGCTGGAGCCGATGCCGACGTTACCGTTGTTAATGACGATGGGGCTATTGCCGAGAGCTGTAGAACTGGTCCACTGTGGTACGTAGCTAGCACTACCAGAACCCGTACTGGCAACGGTAGTGGTCGGGAGTAACTGAGTACTCACACAGTAGGTGACGTAGATGTTTTTGGGCCGCGTTTCGGTAGCAGCCCGCCCGGTTGCCGCTCCCAGTGTGTTATAGCCATTTTGTAGATAGGTCTGGCCGCCCTGTGCTGTTGTAGCATCGTAGCGGCCACCATCATCAGTTGCGTAGGTAGCGTGCGTGTGGTCTTGGAATGCGTCGTTTTGCTTCGATCCCACGTTGTCAGCGGTGGTTCCGTCGCCGCGGTTGGTTCTTGAAGCAGCATCAGGATCGTTGCCCGATCCGTGACTCCAACCACGCATAAAGTAGCCGCGGTAATCAGGTAAATTGAAAGTTGTTGAACCATTGCCCGCACCATAACTCGTGCCTAGTGCGGTAAAGAGGGCGGCATAGGTGGTGCGCGAAATCGCTGCACCGTCGGCCTCAAGCCATCCGGTAGGACATGTTGAGGTAGGGAAAGGAGCGATCATCCCGGCCGGACTAACGGCATTCGTCGCAGGCATCCAGGCGCTACCGTTAAAGTATTCGAGCAGAGTTGTCGTCGTGTTGTGACGGATCCAACCAGGCTGCGGGGAGTTTGGTTGCTGGGCGGTGGTGCCGGCTGGTAAGGCTAGGGCGTCCGTTCTGGCGCCTAAGTCTAGCGTGGTTCTGGCTGTATTTGTGCCAATGCCTACGTTACCGCTGGCCAGCACAGAGGTGAAAGAACCCGCATTGGGTGTCGTGGCACCGATGGATCCGGGTGCCGCCCAGTTGGTTATGCCGGGTGGTACGCTCCAGCTGCCGTCGGCCTTCAAATATTTGCCGGCTGTGCTATCGCCTCCCGCTGGCGCTGGCACGATGCCGGCTGTCCCGCCTGAGCCCGTATCACCCACTAACGTTGGTAAGTCACCGACAGCTATTGGGCCCACGCTGACATTTGCTCCGGAAGCTGTCTGTTTCAGATATTGGCCGCTGCCACCGGTCAGAAGTAAACTCGATCCCGTGCCGCCTTTGCCCAAAGGCACCACAGCTCCGAGGTTGTTGGGACTCAAGTTTGTGAGTGCAGCACCATCCACTGCAGGCATTGCAGCATTGGCGTCTAGGCGTACAATTTTGTTCGCGGTCGTACCGGCATCGACGGCAAGTGATACGGCACCAGAGCCACCTCCTCCGGTCAGGCCGGATCCTGCTGTTACGCCGGTGATGGTGCCGATGGCAGGCGTGGTCCAGGAGGCGAGGCCGCCACTGTCACTCGTGAGAACTTTGCCCGCACCCGGCGAGCCGCCTTGTATTTTGACCTGACCGTTGACGTCTAGTTTGGTCGCAGGTGCGGATGTGCCAACACCAACATTGCCTTGTTGGCGCCATACATCGCTACCAGTGTGACCCCAGGCCTCGCCGCCAATACGACTCCAATTGGCGCCGTCGCTGGCTAATTGTAGCGTTTGGTAGGGGTTGCAAGCAGCTAACAAATTCATAGTTGAATATTGTTATCTATAGTCATATATTTCAACAATGAAACTGTCAGTCTGGGCCAAATCGCAAGGAATCTCTTATCAAACCGCATGGCGCATGTGGCAGCAAGGTATGCTCCCCGTTCCTGCTACTCAGCTCCCAACTGGTACGATTATCGTTGAGCAAAATAACGCAGCAAGCTCAGGGGCCGTCGCCATCTATGCACGAGTAAGTTCTCATGACCAGAAGGCTGATCTTGAGCGTCAAGTCGGTCGCTTGACTAGTTATGCCGTCGGCAGACAATTGCCGGTTAGCGCTGTCGTCACGGAAGTAGCCTCGGGTTTAAATGGTAGGCGGCCCCGACTGCTCAAATTACTAGCTGATCCAACTATCAAGTTTATTATCGTCGAGCATCGCGAGCGACTTGTCCGCTTTGGCTTCGAGTATATTGAGATGTCACTGGCATCTGCGGGACGAAAGCTTATAGTGGTGGACGAACAAGAAATCGACGACGACTTAGTTCAAGACATGATCGATATTCTAACGAGTTTTTGTGCGCGATTATACGGGCGTCGCGGTGCTAAACATCGCGCTCATAAAGCGGTCACGGCCGCAGCGGATGCAGATCCTTGATCATTGCTCATAAGATTGCTCTGAAGCTCAACGTCCAGCAACGCATCTACTGCGCTCGCAGTGCTGGAACTGCTAGGTTTGCATGGAACTGGGCATTGAATGAGTGGAAGCAAAGCTATGAGGCCGGTGAAAAAGTGAGCGAAGCCGGCCTCCGCAAAAGGCTTAATGCGATTAAGCGGGAGCAATTCCCGTGGATGCTAGAAGTCACCAAGGTCGCGCCGCAGCAAGCCATTAAAAATCTAGGGACTGCATTTACCAGGTTTTTTACGGCTAAATCAAAATATCCGCAGCCAAAGCGCAAAGGCCAGCACGATAGCTTTCGCGCGGATAATGGCCCGGGTACCTTCAAGGTAACTGGACGACGTCTTAAGTTGCCAGTGGTAGGCACGCTAAAGTTGCGGGAGGAGTTGAGATTTACAGGTAAGCCTATGTCCGTCACAATTTCACGCGAGGCTGATAGATGGTTTGCATCTATCGCGGTAGAAGTCGAGCACACGCCACCGACCAGCGAAAATCAAGCTGTCTGCGGCGTTGATCTTGGTATTAGCCGGCTTGCGACAATCAGTGACGGTACCATCTATCAAGCAACCCATGCGTTGAGACGGGAGATTCGGAAACTTAGGCGAGGCTCACGACATCTCAGCCGCAAGCAAAAGGGGTCGAAAAATAGAGCTAAGGCAAAGCATAGGCTGGCAAAGCTGCATGCAAGAATTGTCCACGTCAGACGGGACATTCTGCATAAATTGACTACTGATCTGACGAGTCGATTTACGACCGTGGTCATCGAAGACCTTAACGTTAAGGGGATGATGGCAAACCGCAAACTAGCTCGCGCCGTTGCTGATGTCGGAATGTATGAGTTTCGCCGGCAGCTCAGTTACAAGGCCGAGATGCGGGGCGTTAGGGTTGTGGTCGCGGACCGTTTCTTTCCATCATCACAGCTGTGTTCGACTGCCGGATGTGAGGGGCGTGCTGCGGGTCTAGGGCTGGCAGTGCGCAGTTGGACCTGCAGCCATTGCTACACCACCCATGACCGTGACTTAAATGCAGCCAAGAATTTAGAGCGCTATAGTACGGTGAGTTCCACCGGAATTAACGCCTGCGGAGCTGGGAGTTCCGTCGCACCTGGGCAACCAGGCAGACGTAGCCCGGCGCTGAAGCAGGAATCTTATATAGTAATAAATGACTATATTTAGAGGAACGGTTGCTGAGCCGCTTCCAGGTCCAGTGGCGATGATGTCACCGGTAAGATCCGTTAGATAATTACCGGCCGTTTGTTTACTGTTGAAGGTTGACCAATCGGTGGTGCTCAGGTAGCCGTTGGTCGAGCCACTTGCTTGCGTGATTGCGATGACGGGTGTAGAGGACGGTGTCGAAACTGTGAGGGGAGGCGTCGCTGTGACTGTGGTCACGGTGCCATAGCTAGAGGGAATGTCGGCAATGTTTCCTGCGACCCACTTGCCACTTTTGTAGGTGAGTATCTGATCTTCGCCAGGCTGTCCACCCGTCGCAGTTTGAGAGCTTAGATTGAAGGAGCTAAGTTTATCCCACCGGACCTTACCGTTACCGTCACTAGTCAGAATTTGACCTGGTGTGGCTGTACCTGCACCGTTGACGCTCGGTTTCCCAGACAGCTTGTCGTAGACGAGAGAGGTATCATCCACCGGTGTACGCAAGGCGTACGGCACAAAACTAAAACGTTGCCGCGGATAGATACGACCACCTGCTGTGACTTCGGCATACACTGGTTCGCTGCCGTTGCCGAGTATAGTTACGGCGTCCTTGGTGGTGAGCTGCACACTGAGAGTGAACACCCCGTTCTGTAACGCAACACTGGAGAACGCGTAAGGATCTCCGAGTGGGATCCCGTCAGTCTCCGCGGAATAAAATCTTAGTTCGATATCTGCAGGGCCTTCGAGCGGCGCTCCGGAGCTCTGCGTCAAACGACCGGAATAACTCAGTGGAAAGCCGTCGGCGGCCAACGCTGCTTGAGGAGTAAAAATCGTCGCCACCAGCGCAAAGAGTCTGACGACACTCTTTGCAAACCTGATTAAACATCCGGCGTTTAGGCCAGACTGAATTGATGGTACGAGACACATAGGGCGACTCTTCTGGCAGTGAGGATCGTCCTCCGTCTTTATTCAATACCGGCATCGTCCGAGGCCGGCAAAATCTTGAGTTTTTCTTTTTAACTGCCTAAAAGTCGAGGGGTTAGGCGAGGTGATTTGAGTCGTTCTCTGGGGTGGGGCAGGCGCATTTTGTCTAAGAAAGAAGATAGGGATTTTCGGTGGTTGCTTAACCACCGAAGTCCCTCGTTTACTTTGCCGGTCAGCAGTTGAGGGTCAGAAGTTGAGGGATAGTCCCACACCGATACCGTTGTCACTGCCGTTGGCGCGCGGTCTTGAGTACACCACGGGAGCAAAACTCAAGTTAACCGAGCTATCTTCGCCCGTAGCTGCGCTCTCGAACCCGTTGTAGATATTCAGGGCTTTGTTGAATGCTAATCCCGATTGCGCAGCCTTGTAGATGCCAGTCGTCACACCACCAATCCACAGCGTGTTGTAGACAATCGAATGTTCTTTTCTTGGCAGATGCCATTGATTGTAGTCGACCACGAGAAACGCTATCGAAGAGGCCAAAGTACCCCACAGTATGTACTTCGAGAGCTCCGCATTTTTCAGATAGGTGGCGAACTGTTTAGCCGCCTCGGGATTGCTATCGAAGGCGTGCTCTGCATCGGAATATCCCGACTGAAACCAACCTTTGCTGTAGGCCTTGTTGTCGACGCGGAGCAGCGGCATGCTAAACATTTGGGCTTCAAAATAGGCTTTGGGCTTAGCTGCTTCAGCTCCCGTGGCTACGCCTGAGGTGATCGTCGTAGCGGCCAGGGCTAGAGGTAAAAGACGACGGACATTTTGAGAAAGGAACGCGCACATCATAACTACTACATCTCCGGGATAGCGGCGGCACATGCTGCCAGTTGCTGATAATTTGGCTAGTTGCAACTGGCGTGCCAATTGGGGGTATAGCCAGAACCGCCCGCATAACCGGGGGGTTAGGTGAGTCGGATCGGAGTAAGGGCGCCTCCGGTACAACGGTTCGGTGGTCACTTTTTTTACCAAGTGGGAATGTTTTGTGACCAGTGACGCCACTCGCTAGTCCCTAGCAGCATCGGTGATGCTGTCAAGAAACTGACTCTGAGCATCCAGCAATTTCTGACGGATTTGCGCGTTGCCACCTCCTTGGCCAGCGATGGCAGCTTGGAGCTGCGACTCCAGGAGGTTGCGTGGGATGGCAATACGACTGGCGCACGCCATCCGGAGGACACGCATTCCGGACTCGTCTGACTCCTCGCGGCGCTCCCAGTAGCGAGCAACCAGTTTCACGCCTGTTAGCCGCCCTTGTGACAAGAAAGCCATGAGCCTTTCGACCGCGGGATCACCGGTGACCGAAGATTCTGCCACTTGACCCGACGATGTGATGGCATCACGTACCTGCCGCAAGATCTGAACGCGTCCTAGATCGGCAGCTGCGTTGTTGCAGGCTTCGGGTCTTGCATTACCTGACATCGTGATAGTTTCGACATAATTGATGTCACCATGCTCCTGAAAGAGCGTCACCATGCCGGTGGCCCACGGAGGCGTCGTATCAGCCTGGCCGATGCGCTCAAGAACTCGGGACGGTTGAAATTCGGGCTGCTGCACCTTTGCGCTGAAGCAGCCACTAAACAAAAAAGTTGATATCACCATTGCTGTCACTTTCATGGGCAAACTCCTTAATCTAGGCTTCCCTGGCGCGGAAAGAGCCTGACGGTATGTCAGACCACCGATAGGCCTCATATCGGCCTCGGTCGTGTCAGGAAGGGTCACACCGGTCGTTGCGACGAGGGCGGACGGTCCATGACCTCTCGTGACATGGCTCGTGCCGAGGAGTGGGTATCAACCATATGGGCGGATCAACGGGAGGGTGACATGTGCACGGTTTTGGTCGCAAATTTGATGGGTTCGCCTGACAGGTTGCTCGCAGAGGGTAGGTCGCTGGCCCTGCTCGGACAACCCTTGTATAGCTATCTCCTCGAGTTCGGTATCGACCTTTGCGAGGCGGCGTCCTGGTCACCGCGGACACCAGTGCTCCAGTGCGAGTGGGGGATTCTGGACGGTCGATTTTTTCTGAGGAAAGTGTCTTTTGACCCTAGCGTCGTCATGGAAGCGCAGCTGATACAGGCAATAGTGAATAGCATGGTCGGGCGCAGAGCAAAATGGTTTAGCGGTGAGTTACGTGCAGATGATGCCCAGGGCGAGGTGGTTTATAGGATAGAGGCCGGTATAGTCAAAGGACGGTGAGTGAGGTGTCGTGTGGGTGTAACCAAATCATCTTTATTTTTGTCAATCTGCGGTGCTCTGCTATTCCTCAGGACAACTCCACTGCTAGGGCAGTCTTTCATGAATGCCTCGAGTCATCGCGATATCGACTGCAGTAGCGACAGCCAATTCTTCTACGTCATCGGTCACGGTAGCGGCGCATCTCAAACTGTCGCGGCTCAGTCGGCGCTCCTTGACGCACGTAAGAACGCCATACTCTGCGTCTTCGGTGGTGTCGTCTCCTACGATTCCCACATCAAAGGCACGGCTGATCAGGTTGAGGCATCGACGCAGGCGCACGTGAGCGTGACGGGCGAACACATCGATTGGGGTGCGTTGGAGCTCCTCAAGGCCGATGACAGCATGGTGGATGGTGTCTACAGCAGTGTGATCCGATTAAGGTGGCCAAAGCCAGCAATCGCTGTGATCAAGGCTAAGCGTGACGTCATTAAAAGAGAGCGCACGAAGAACGCCGCCTTGGCTCGAGAAGTAGAAGCCGCAAAACGCCAGTCAGCCGAACAAGAGGCGCTTCTGCAGGCTAGGGACGCCGAGCTTCGCGAGATGCGCCGTCATCAATATGAACTGCTAAGCGCCGCAGCAAAACACGACCGTGTGCTCGCCTCGATCGAACGGCAGAAACGCGAACAGGAGGACCTCGATCGCGAATGGCTACACATGGCACTCAAGCTCGGATGCGGCGTCACGATCAAAGAGCTGAAACCCACACTAGGACGACCAAGTCGCACAGAGGTCTACGTGCGTCAAGAGTCGAGCTACCGGTACCGACCGCTACTTTATTTCGTCTACGGTAACTTCGCCCTGGTGGCGCCCGTCTACGATGTAACTTGGCTGACGGCTACGTCGCGCGGGACCGAGCTCTTGATCGACCAAGCTTGGCGTTATCAGATCACTCAGGTGGTGCGGTACAGAGGCGATGGGTCCTATTGGGTGGTGTGTGATGAGGGGCGATGACCGGGGGCCCTTAGTATTCTGGTAGCGACACCTGCTCGGCCTTCGGTTTTGATAGGCGGCGACCGATGGCAGTCACGGTTGGGTGCGATGCGAATCGTAACATGTGATGAAAGAGTTGAATGCCCAGCTTAGTCTTGGGGTGTGCCAGACGGGGACTGCCTGGCGGCAATTGCTGGGCTTTCGCGACGTAGGGGCGGAGGATGCGCTCGTAGTTGGCGAAGGCCTGGCGGTATTCGTTGGAGCGAGCCAGTTCACCTGCGAGCACATAGGCGCCGACAAAGGCGAGGCTTGTACCCATACCACTGATAGGTGAAGGGCAATAGCCGGCGTCACCCAGCAAAACCACGCGGCCTCTGCTCCAGTGGGGAGCTTTAATCTGGCCGATAGCGTCCATGTAGAGTTCAGGAGTGTGTTCCATGGCGTCAAGTATGCGCGGTGCCAAGCAACCTGCGTCGCGGAACTTATCCCTGAGTAAGCGTCGTTGCTCCGCTGTACTCGCGCGCTCGTGGCCTGAAGCTGGCGCGAGAAATGATAGCGACGCACGCATCGTGCCAGCATTGTCGGGACGCAACAAAATGGCGCGACCGCCAGGGGCATTCTGCCAGAGGGCCCAATTCGTATCCGATGGTAAACGAGGAATCGTTAGGTAGGCCATGGTAAGGCCTAGTTCACGGACTTCTGTAGCGCCAGGAAAAACCAGCTCACGCGTCGGCGAGTGTACTCCATCAGCGATGATGACGAGACTGAAGGCGCGTTCGAGTCCGGACTGAAATTTCACCGTGACGGCATCAGGTCCGTCATTAATAGCCACGATGCGCTCACCGAACAGATATTCGCTAGAGTTAGACGTTTGGTCGTAGAGTATGCGGGCGAGATCACCGCGCAGGATTTCTAGTTCCGCTGTGAAACCTCTAGACTCCGACTTGGATACTGGGAATTCCGCAACGCTCGATCCATCCTGATCGATAAAGCGGAGGCCGCGCTCGCCCGTGGTGGCCGCCCTGATGGTGTCCTCAATACCCATCCGCCGCGTGACGATGCGGCCGGCACCGCGGACGTCGACATTTTGTCCGCCAAGGCGTAGCTCACTTGCCCGCTCGACGATGGTGGTTTTAAAGCCGTAGCGGTAAAGCCAGTAGGCTGCCGTGGGTCCGGCTATGCCGGCGCCAGAGATGAGTAAGGGTAGTTTCTTCAATTATTAACTCGCGTGGTCTTTGATGTTGAGAGTTCATCGGTGGGCGTGAACGGCGCCGTAAGATATATGAAGATACATGCTGCTTTAGAGCCGCCAATCACGCAGATAATGCATCAGTAAGGGTTTACTGAGAACATAGCCATTTTTTTCGCGGTAGATATCGGCATGGTCGAGCAGCTTTTCGAGAATTTTTCGCAGCCCACTAGCAGATATTTTGAGGATACTTAAGTTGTCTTTGCCCATTGGATTTCGAAGTATCTCTTGTTTTGCAATCAGAGTAAGTACCCTGACTTCATTTCTTGTGTAATTGTCGAGATAGGTCTCAAACTCACCGCCCAAAGAGGCGATATAGCTATTTAGAGTGGTAGTAATGTCGTCGATTGTCACATCGATAATGCAACCTTGATCACCTAAGGTATTGACAATGTGCGAGCAGAACATATTGATAGCTTCGGCATTTCGCAGAAGTTTTTCTTGGAGGCTGGTCAACGTAGATCGATCAGCTCTTTAATGATGAAATCCAAATCTTTCGATGATGTAATCATTGTACTCGTCAACTGGCAGAGGTTTAATCTCTAGCCGCTTTCCCCAATTAAAAAATGGAGCCCTTGGTCTTTGGAAGATTTTCGCCAGTAAATGCTGCTTGGATCCAAGAATTATAATGGGAATTTCGAACGGGAGTTTCTGCATTTCCTCGCGGAGTAGTTCCTCGCACCCAGTCGCTAAGGCAATATCCTGGAATTCATCGATGATAATTGCAACCTCAACGCCATTTTCATGTAGTTTTTTGACATTAGCAAAAAAATTTTCGACTGTGGGACGTGACTTGGCGGCGTTGTTCGTGACACTTGCTTCGATACTGGCATCGGGTGAAACGGCAAAGGATGGCCTAAGCCCCTTGATCATCGCGGCAGTCGATTTAAGGGTGGCCTTAATTGTAAAGGTGGATTGATAGGCTTTGTTGAAGTACAAAGTTAGCTTTTCTGCAACGTCAGTGATGGATCTCACGCCATAAAGCTCGATGTAAATTGCCATGCCAGCAGGCGTCTGCCGTAGCCAATCTGGTATGACTATGCTTTTTACTAAACTTGTTTTGCCGCTGTCTCTCTTGCCGTAAATCACGATCTTGTCGGAGCATCGCAGGGCGTCGGCTAGCAATTGCGCCTCACGGGTCAAATTACACAAATTGGCACGATCGACTAAGGTGTTGTATAAAAAGTGCCTAATATTACTGGACAAATTTTAATCTCCCGGCAAATTGCACTTTTAGTATATGCACTAAAAGTGCAATTTCCGACTACCGAAGGGATTACACTCTAATTTGCCATCAACGACTAGCAGTAACAGCTTGTAATGATTGACAAGTTCTTTTGGTTATGTGCGCCGTTACCTTAGTACTCAGACCATACTGACATGCCGCGTCGCTTTGCGACGCTCAAGCAAGCTTGCCGTCTGGAGTTGGACGCGCCGCAGGACTAGGTCTTCATCCACGCGGGTACTCCGTCCTTGGCTGATCAACTGTTCGCCGTTTACCCAAACATCCACCACATCGCTGGCACGACCGGCGTAGACCAGATTCCACGGTAGCGGGTCATGCTCATCGTCACGTAAGAGTGGCATCAAGTGCGGTTGCCAGAGGTTGACGGTAACGAGGTCAGCCTCTTTACCGACCTCCAGCGATCCGATGCGCTGGTCCTCACGCAGGACCCGGGCTCCGCCCATGGTGGCGAGACGCAGCGAGTCGTGGGCTGGTAGGGCCGCCGCGTCGAACGTAGCGACTTTTTGTTGGAGGGAGCCAAACTTCATGAGCTCCCACATGCTGAGCGAGTTATTGGAGATCGGGCCGTCGGTGCCTAGCCCCGTGGGTATCCCCTTTGCCGCGTAGCGTTCGTATGGCGGAATGCCTCCCGCGAGTTTTGCATTGCTCGTCGGACAGAGCACGACACCGGCAATGCCGCGGTCGCGGAGGCAGTTCATCTCACTCTCGTCTAGCCAAACACCGTGCGCAAGCAGCGTACGCGGGCCGATAGCGCCGTAGGCATCGAGTTGATGGATCGGCAACTTACCAAAGTGACCTAGGACAGCATCGACCTCAGATTTAAGCTCGCTCGAGTGCGTATGGAGGAGAACGTCATAATGCGCAGCCATCGCTGCGGCGCGCTCGTAGGCTTGGCGTGTGCAGTAAAAGAGGTGCTCAAGTCCAACCATAGCCTTGATGCGGCCGTGCGCATGACCGTGATATTTGGCGAGTAATTGCTCGTTGCTATCGAGTGTTTCAAAAAAGTCCTTATTACCGCTATCGGCAACATAAGGCGCCAGATGGACACGTAGTCCGAGCGCCGTAGCGGCATCGGCAGAGCGGTCCATGTAGCGATACATATCTAGCACAGTCGTTGTGCCACCCTTGAGTGCCTCAAGGTAACAGAGTAGGGAGGCCCAGTAGGCGTCCTCGGCAGTTAACACCTGATGCTCTCGCTGATAGACGGGCAACCAGTCCATGAGGTTTAGATTCTCGGAGTAGCCACGAAGTAGACTCGAATGGCTATGAGCATCGACAAAGCCAGGCATCACGGCCATCACGCCGCGGCCGTCAATCACAGTGGCGTCGTATGGACCATGGACCGAGCCCGCCGAACCAATGGCGGTGATCTTGCCGTGGTCAAAAACCAGAGTGCCATCACGGATGATGCGGTTATTGGGATCGACTGTGACGATGATGAAGTTTTTAAGTACTGTTGCCATGCATTGCGCCTCCATCTGATGCCGCGTTATTATCAGAGCATGAAAACCGTCCCATCGATAGTCTTGATCTTGGTTGTTAATGTACTAGCGCGCTAGCACGCCTTTGCTGCGTCGCAAGGGACAGGCAACGCCGAGATTTCCGCATACGCCGACCAGGGCGTCGAGCTCCAGGCCGAGATAGAGGTCGATGGGCACGCCGTCAAAGAGCGGACACCGACCACTCTGATACTCCCCGAGGGACGTCACACCGTAGTCATCACCTACGCAGCGAGACGCTGGGATCGGGAGATCAAGGTAGTCAGGGGTTGGCGAGGCCCACTCGGGTCGGTGATGGTGTCAAAATTGGTGTTGACGGTTCGGATAGTCAGATTGCGTACACCTTTTGGCAACACTCTGGTGTCTTCAAATGCCCATACCGGTGTTGTGCAGCCAAGAATGACGCCCGTACAGAGTGCACCCCTGACCAATCTACTGACCTGAGTCGGCATAGCGAAAGCGCTTCATCGATTTATTAGGGACTTTTCACCAAATTTCCATACATAACAAAGGCTGCCTTCGCAAACGACAGGCAGCCCCTCTTTGTGATGGGAGTGAAAACAGGCCAAACTTTACTCAGGCTGCCAGTCACGACCGGTCAAGCCGCGGTAAGAGATCTTGATGTGGTCATAGATCTCCTGAAACTCAGGAGCCCTCGAGGCAGGAATCTGATCCTGCGCAAGCCGGTCCATCATGTCGAGCAGAGTCTCGTTGGCAAAATCGATAGCTTTTTGCTTCCAACCTGCGCTTGGCTCGTCCGAGTGCAACTGCTTAAGTACGACGATTTTGGTGTGATGGTTATCAAAGTAGAGGGAACCAGGATCCTGGCTGCCATTTGCTGGCGCAGCAAGTGCGCGATCAATTTGAGCGAGAGCTTTCTTGGCATCATAGAGGCCAACGGCTCGAGCGAGCGGGTTCGACCACACATTGGCAGCGACCCGGTGGACCGCTCCACCTTCATACGCACTGCTGGCGGCACTTTGACTAGCAACATCCAAGCCAGCATTGACTGTATCGCGTAGAGCTCCAGAGAATGCAGCTTGCTCGAGTACGGTGCTCGCCTCGCCCCAGTAACCAATGCACATACCGCGGTAATAGAAGTAGGCAGGCACGCGCTGACCGATTGCTGCAGGACTGATTTTCTCAACCCAACCTGGCTCGTTACAAGTACGGCTGAAAAGCGAAGCATTGCGGCACCAGCAATCGCCAAAGACGGCGCGCCGATTGGCGAAATCAGACTTAGGGCTCAGCATCTCCCCTTCGTACAGTGCGAGACGACCGAGCTGCTCGGCAGCGCGAATCTTATCGTTGACGTTGTTGGCGCTATCAAGAAGCTGCAAAAATTCAGAGCGCGCCTGCGCAATGACGGCACGATTATTCTCACGTTGACTGAACAGTCGATCGGCTGTGGCAAAATCAGCGGCGACAGCACTATGTGCGAGCGAAAATCCAAACACAGCGCTGGCTAGAGCTCTTAACATCGACCATCTGGTCATTGGAATCCTCCTGGAAAATAAAAGCGTCCAAAGTCTTAGCTATAGTTTAGTTAGTCTGCGCTAGATCAAATGTCAATCTTGGGCCCAAACCCGGTCAATTTGAATGGACCCAACGCATGCCACTTTGGGCGCACTAAAAATTAGTTTTTATCTGACCCGAAGTGATTCAGCAACTAACGCGACTGTCGGGTGTCTTCGGCTGCGACGATATCGACGCCGGCCAAAGTACGGCGCGCACGCGGCGTCAGATCCTTAAGATGGCCAATGGGCGTGGCGACGATGTAGACGACCGGCCCAAAACTCGCATTTGTCTCAGGGGCATCGGTAGTTTCGGATGACGGGATCTTAGTCATTTGGGGATCCTGGGAAGCGCGGCTCATGCTGCACAATAAGTTGCTGCAACTTACATATAATTTCACTCTGCTACGGCTATATACTGCGTTTTGCTTTATGCGTACATGCACAGTTATGTTAATGCAGCTACAGGTTCGCGGTGCTGGAGCGGATCAGCAGGAGAACCGATACTAACAAATAGGGAGCCAGATCCTAGAGCGGTGTGCAAGCCCCCCGCACGACACATTTAATGCCTTCGAAGTGGAAGCATGGACAAGGTCGATCAAGCGCAAGCCGTCAGTGCATGAAAAAGCGAAAAGTCGTCATGCAGCTTAGTGCGCGGTGAATCCGCACCAACCGTCGCTATCTCACGAGACAGCAAATACTGGAGCACTGCAAAGGCATCAGAATGAGGCATGTCGCCCGCGGACATCTTCACACTCCCTCCGAGGTCACTTCTCATCAGCTGGCTAAGCGTCAAAGTTCGCCCACATGGGCGAGGCTCAAAAACAAGTTCACACCTACCAGGCAAGACAGCCCGAAGACACAGTCCTGTGCGAGGTCCTTGCCGAGCATGTCGAGACCTTCATCGCACAAAGAGAAACTGACGGCAAGGGGCTTCCGGAATTTGTTGTCAAAGAGCTCAGGGGTTATCTGCGCTGCGGGGTTCTTCAGTACGGTTTTTTGCGCACAAAATGTAAGGCCTGCGATTTTGATCGGGCGGTACCGTTTTTGTGCAAGGGTCGCGGTTTTTGTCCGTCGTGCTGTGGCAAGAGAATGGCGGAAAAAGCTTATCATTTGATCGATAATGTGTTGCCCGACGCACCTTATCGCCAGTGGGTACTCAGCCTGCCCATCCCTCTCAGGTTCTGGATGGCCACAAATAAAAAGCTGACGAGTAAAGTTCATCAAATTGCCTCCAAAGAGATTACTGCCTATTACACCTGCATCGCAAAGTCCAAAGGCATTGAAAATCCGCTGCCGGGATCGATCACCTTGCATTTGAGCCACCGACAGACCAAGAAGTCTGTGATGTTGTCGAAAAGATCGCGACCAAGACGATCAAGTTCCTGCGCAAAAAGGGATATCTTCAAGAAGAAGGCGAAGAAGTTCTTCGTCCAGACC
>VGTI01000013.1 GCA_016874735.1 Deltaproteobacteria bacterium | reverse complement strand
TGGCAGTAAGGGAGCGGTCCCTGGACCGGCCGCGACAGACAACGTGAAGTTTTTGCGCGGCGACGGCACATGGGCAACGCCGGATGCGACGGCTGCGGGGTCTAGCAACCAGATACAGTACAACAGCAGTGGGACGCTCGCTGGTGGTGCTAACTTTGTTTACGTCGGAGGGAATGTAGGGATAGGGACTACGGCGCCGCTTAGTGCTTTGCATGTGAGCGGCAATGCAGCAACTTTAACACTCGAAGGCGGTGACCACACGTATATTCAGTGGTATCCCGACGGTTCTAGCGCAGGACGCAAGGCTTGGACTGGATTTGGCAATGGCACTGACGACAACTTTACGATTGCCAATCAAACAAGCGGGGCGCATATCAACCTGAAACCAACTGATGGCAACGTCGGCAATGTAAGGAAAGCATCGCCAGCCAACTCGCGGAGCGAGCGCTGGTCTCACTCTGCAGAGTGCCAAGTTTGATGCTTTTGAAAAATAATCACGGATTGCTTTGAATCTGGCCAAAGTGTGCAGGAGGGTTGCGCTTCAACCGGCGTGACCTAACAGCCACTAGGCTCTCTAAGTAGCATTATAGTGTCAGCGTTGAAACCAGGGCCTCGAAGGCCAATGACAGCTATAAACGGAAGGAGCGCAACCCAATGTCAATTTATATCGGAATGGATGCCCACAGCAAGACTAGTGTTTTTGTCGCCGTCAACAGTCGAGGCAAGGAGCTTGCCTCAATCCGAACAAATACCGGTGAGAGTGGGATCTTATCATTCCTCAGGAGCCTTAGTGGCCGGAAGAGTCTAGCAGTGGAGGAGTCACACATCACGAACTGGGTTTTTAGGACAGTCAAGAATGAAGTCGATCAATTTGTCGCCTTTGATGCTTCTCAAATACAAAAAAGAAAAGGTCCAAAAGATGATTTCATCGACGCCCGCAACATAGCTCATCAGTTACGCGGCAACTTTCTAACAAGCGTCTTTCACGAAGACAGCGAGCTCTCCGACCTTCGCACTATAGTCAGCGCGTATAGAGATGTCGTGCGTGATGGCACTAGGCTTAAGAATCGCTACAAGGCCGTATTTCGGTCTAATGCGATCGATACGACAGGCTCTACTATCTACACCGACAAGGACCGCATTGATGAGCTGACAAAAGACACTGATCGCTTTGTCACGACAACGATGTATGACCAGCTGTCCCACTACGACGAACTTAAATCACGATATGACGACGCACTAAAGAGTGCCGCTTCGAGACTGCCAGTGATTAAGCTTCTTTCGACTATCCCAGGAATCTCCACTGTACGGGCATCAATTATTGCCAGCGTTGTGTGTTCGCCTCAAAGATTTCGCAGTAAACATGAGTTTTGGTCCTATTCAATGCTAGTGAAACACTCCCAAGTCAGTGACGGCGTGAAGTACGGAAGTATCAAAGTAGCTGCCAGATCGGACTTCAAGGAAGTTTTTGTAGGTGCAGCGGAGACCGCAATTCAAGGCAAATCAGAACTACGAAAATACTACGACACACAAATCGAACAAGGCAAAGATCATTGGGACGTTAAAAGAAACGTAGCGCGTAAAATCGCAGCCATTTCACTGGCGGTGATGCGTAAAGAAATACCATGCAAATTCTCAACCGATGGGAGGACTACTAAACGTAGACACCGAATCAGCTAGGCAATGGAGCGGGGCACTAACTAAGGTGCCTCGCTCTTTGCGGCAAATTTAGTCGCGTTCACTGCCCAGATGGAGAGACAGGCCCTACCAATCCCATGACCTTCGAGGTCCTAAATGTCGGCTGGCCCTCTCCGCCTAAATCTAACATTGCAATGACCTTCGAGGTCCTAGCAGACGGGTGATGGCGTTTCGGTAAATGACCATCCGCAAGCAATACGTGGCACAAAGAACGACTGAACAAGCAGAGAAAAAGCCCTACAGTGATGCTCGTGATAACTCGTGGCGTTGGCTGCTAGCAAAAAATGGAGCGGCAAGTATGAGTATTGTTTTTTCACTTGCTTTCCTACAGCAGGGATTGGGACGACAAGCCCGGCTACTCCCCTCGATGTAAACGGAGAAGTGCGCTTAGGTAAAACTGGCCTCTCCTGTGCTGCTGGCACGTCTGGAGCCGTCCGTTATAATTCCAATGTAATGGAATATTGCAACGGAACAAATTGGGTCGATACAACGCCCTCCGGAACGCTATGCGGAATGCGAGCGGTCCAGTGCTATTCAGGATCTAGTGTTTACATTGACAATGCATCCACGACCTCCGGTGCGGCCTGCAAAGGCAATACATTGACAGTTGCATCCTGTAGTTCCAACGTTCCGACCGGTACCAACGGTTGTCCGTCAGGATACACCGGCATGTATTTCCAGGGTGGTCAAAACGGCGCCAGCTATAATTATCTGCTGACATGCATCAAAAACTAATCAAAGGGATACCGCTACGGCGAACCCTGTCCAGACTATTGCGGTGTGCGCATCGTGCCGGGTCTTGCCGAATCCCATTGCACCACGTTTCTGCCGGCTGAAGCCCGTTACGCGCGTCGTCGGGCCCTAGGGGTTTTTCCGCTATTCGCCCAACTGCGCATGGCATCGGGGCATAGTTCCAACCCATTCGGCCAGGCCAATGCTCCTGATTCGAGGAAGCACTTATCAAACATTCCACCGCGCAAGATCTCAGTAGCTAAGCCCTTCGGCTTATCAAATATGTGTCCCATGCGGACATCTATAATGGCGCCGTCATCGTACTCGACCTTGACCGAAAAAGACTCTGCATTTGTGTCTAAAATTCTTATGATTTCACGCCCAAGTTTGACCATTTTTCCTTACTCCAGTGGCTTAATGCGTTTGGGGGCACCAAATTGCTCTGCTACTTCCCAGGCCTTCAACACTTGCGGACGACGCAATTTAAGCCATGCTTTCACCATCTGCAGTGAGCGTGGTGGCAATCTGCCGGCCAAGACGCGCCCCGTGGCAATCTCGATCTGTGCCTTGAATTCACCATAGGTAACGTGAATATGCGGGGGATTATGATCACCTTGAAAAATCTTAATCGTGATGCCATAGAAAGCTGATATTATTGGCAATTATCACCCCCGGACTTCGAACGATCCAAACCTTATCCTCAGCTCTCATACCATATATGATTATGGCCCGTCACTGCGCTGGTCCGCAAGGAAGCATTGGAAAACCTCTTGATCTCATGTGGACGCGCCGCCCTTCTTCCACTTTAGCCTTCCTACTTGGGTTAACCACTGGCGTACCAAGAAATGTTGAGTTCGTGAGGATTAACCCGAACAGGGGCAACGGTGGGATTGGGACCACGGCGCCCATTACTAAATTCGATCTTTATGGCTCACCTGCTCCTGACTTTGGGCTGCGAGATCCGAATGGCGGTCTTCGTTTGACGACACAGGGAGGCTAGAATTACATCCAAAGCGCAGGCTCTGGATTCGCTGGTGCTGCGCCACTTTTGTTTACCGACCAAGCCGCTGCACATACGTGGATGTCCATCGCATCTAACGGCAACGTCGGCATTGCGACGACGGCGCCAAGCTCGCAGCTGCACGTCGCGAAGGCCAGCGGAATTTCTCAACTGAAGGTCGGTGACGATGTCGCATCGACATCGAATAGTCTGAACGGTCTCAATTTCATGTCCTACAATGATGGCAAAAACTACATCGACTCCAAAACTTCAGGTGGGTATCTGTTCTTCCGCAGCGGAAACGGCTCAGAAAATGGCTGGGCGCGAACCTGGATGACAGTTAACGCCGCCAACGGCAACGTCGGCATCGGTACGACGGGACCAGGATCGAAACTGCAAGTTAACGGCGGTGCACCGGTTGGTTATGCGGCGGCGACGACTGCACCAGTTAACGGCTTGGCAGTGTCGGGCAACGTCGGAATCGGCACCACCGCTGCCTCCGCTGCCTCATTACCATTTCGGATGTGCATCCGGGGCAACGGTGTGATTCGAGGCGGCGATTTGGGCAGTGGTGGCGCCCTCTAAATAAATCCCCAGAATATCAACATAATCTGCTGTCATTAGATTTTACGCTAAACGTTTGCCCGCTAAATGCCGATAGACCGGCTTCGCCTACGAAGATTGTATCCATAGAGGAGTCTATCAATGGGTTTTCACAGTCACTTTTTGGCCATCCTGACACTAACGATGACTATAGGTCTTGGCACCGGTTGCAGTGGATCAGAATTCTCTGGCAACCCCAAAACCCCATCGGCCGGTCCGCAGGGTGCCAGGGCGACGCCTCCTCCACAAACGGCTAACGCGACGCCCTCTGCAAATACGCCGGATCCATTGCGCACTACTGCAGTCCCTAGCGATTGCACAGCCAGCGACAAAACTTCGTGTGAGGCCCAGCCGGGATTGAAGACCGGCATTGCCAAGTGCTTACAAATATGGGCATCAAACGGCAGCAAGCCACCGTTCACTGAAAGTTCACCGCATCGAACGATCGCTGCCAGCGTCACTGTTTTTGGCGCGGGCAACGCCATCAATGATGAAACGGCCACCAACGCTCCCGAACTCGTGGTCATCATTGCCGGAGTTAATGTGCTTAGCACCCCTCGATACCGTTTGCTCAATCCCAACGGATGGTACTGCATGATCGCTGATGTAAATGTACTGTCCAATCTTACAGTTGATCTGCATAAAACAGCCCGTCTCGCTGATTCACGCGTGAACGTGGGAGTGCTCAGTAGCTCCAATGGCCAAACTGCGAACGTCGATGTCAATGTGCTCGCTTCGGTCACTAAAAATCGTGTGGAGCGCTAACCGTGAACCCATTCGGGTCGTTCGATCATTGGCGGTGTTGGTGGCGGTGTTCCCAATGACGACGACCTGATTGGCACAGTTAGACTCTAAACTTATTCCTCAACTTAAATTTCGCCCACTTAGGCCACCATAACTAAATAAATCCCCAATTTATGCCGAACTATCCCTAGGCAGAGGACGCGCCTGACGCGTGAATCTTCGTCTAGGGAGTAAGTTTGATATGGCCCTACCCGGCCGTCGACCGCATAGCACATTTCATGCAAGTGACGACAATGTCTCTTTGAGTGAGCAGTATCACTTACTGATCGGCCGTGCTTTGGTCGAATTCCGTGAGATGGACATTCTAGCGATGCGGGCAGCGCGCCGCGAGAATCAGCAGAGCACCAATTTTTCGCTGGAAGTAACTCAGATAACATTAGATGCGATTCATCTGAGTTTTGATGAGGCTGTAGTCCTGACGCTGATTGGTGAATTTGCTCAGGCCCACGCGATATTTACAACGGTTGGCGCAAAGGTGGAGTACGCGGCTCAGCGCCTACCCGCATCCGTGCTGATCTTCGCTGGTCTCGCGATCGCTCATATTCTACCTAACAGTGGCATCTGGCAAAGGGTGAAGCTGAGGCGCTACTTCCGTCTGCTGCGTCGCCAACTCCACTCACTAAGTGCGGCTGGTCGAGAGCGCGTGAGACACAAAATTGCCTTTCTCGACGCGCTGGATCTTGCCATGCATCAGCGTCATCTAGGACTAATCGTCACCAAGCTTGAGGATGCACTATATTTGGCACGCGTTCAGGGCGACACTAAGGACGAGGCTTGCATTGCTGAATACCTGGGACGTTATCTCCTGGCGCAGCACTGTCCAACTATGGCAGCATCAGCCCTCACCGCAGCTCGTGATGCCTACCAAAAGTGGGGACTCACAGCTAAAGTGGTGGAGCTGGACGCACTCCGCCAGGTGGCACCGCTATTTTTCACACAGGACCGTCGCTAATGTGTTACTCGGCTATGGTGAAACGCGACCTTGACGCACTCCGTAAAAACTACGGCGCTGTCTCCATCCGCCAGGATATTGAGGACTACGACCGTCGCTCTCAGACTGAGCCCAAATTATTTCCACCGCTGCACAGTCGCATTTATCCAGGTAATTTTGCACCGGTGATTATTGCAGGTAATGGCGACCGTCGTGTCGAGATCCAACGCTACGGTGCCTATCCGCATCCCAGTATTCCTCACCCAGAGCGCTATACAAGTTTCAATGCGAGGCGGGATAATCTTACGAGCCACTTTTGGTCCAATGCTTATCTGCACCATCATGGATTTGTCGTGCTCAGCGGCTTTTTTGAATGGGTAGAAGTTCGCGATTTGCTGCGCGCCGGTTGCGTGACTATAGGCGAGATAGAAGCAGAATTTGCCAGACAAACGAACGAGCGTAAGGCCAAAATACTCCTTGCCGGTAAGCCCTACAAAAAGACGCCGACAGAACTAAAACCGGCCCTGCAGCGCAAGATCATCATCCAATTTAAGCCTGAGGACGAGAGTGATTTACTGGTACCGGTGATTTACTCAAGCTCGGGGGCCAAGGACGCATTCGCTAACGGCTTTGCAATTATCACTGACGAGCCACCAGCTGAGATCAAAGCTGCAGGGCATGATCGCTGCCCCATCATCTTAACAGCCGACGCCCTGGATGCATGGCTGCACCCAGAGGGACGTACGGCTAGAGATATGGACGAGCTCCTGACGCGGCGGCAGCGTCTGACGTTTAAACACCAGCTACCAAAAGCCGCGTAATACGAAACTACAGCTAAAATTGAGGCATCAACCCTGGTCCATGACTCTTGGCTGCCGCCACCTCGACCTGTCTCACGTTGTCATCAAGGAGAATGCGATTGGCGGCCTCTCGCCCTGTGCTCACGGCACGCTCCATTAGTGCGTTGGGATAAGGCAGAGCAACCCAGTCACCAGCAAGTCCCATATTGCCTATACCAGCGTCACGTGCTGAAAGGGGTGTCGGCCTACCTACCCCTTCCCCAACACCAAAGGAGGAGAAGTTTTCAAATCCACCGAGTGTGAAGTCCAATGGTTTTGCTTCGGTGAGCTCAGGCAAGGACTTCAGGGCTTCTGGCTTGATCTGCTCCCAGATTGCATCGGCACCTAAACCGGAGAAGTTAGGCGTATTGTAGAGATGGAATTCGAAAATAGAACCATTAGCGCTCTTGGCCCAGCTCATGCTTTCCTCTTCCAACATCCCGTAATTCGCTATGAGCGTGATGGGACGGAACTGAGGCGTTTCGATTACAGCATGACTAAATGGCCTCTCCCTCGCAGGCTTATCAAACCAACCGCGCAAGATATGATATTTGGGTGCTACCGACATCTTAGACACTTTTTGCTTAAGATTTGCCAAGGCCTTGGCACTGAGGTCGTCGTTGGTTTTTGAGCCCGCGAGCACTTTTTTGGTACCTGGTACGTCAGCAGCGAGAACCACATAATCGTAAGTTTCGCTACCGCCTACCTCCCCCACAGCCCTACCCTCTTTAAACACCAACCCGGCCACGGGCGCACCCACCTGCATCACCGCACCGCGCACCTTCAGGGCGCGTACCCACGGATCGATCACAGCGGTACCATGATCAACCTTGGGAATCTGACGCATGAAGGCTTTCGGATTACCGATGAAGAAATAATGCATGTAAAGCAGCATTTCAGCCGCACTGATCTTATCTGGGTCATTTAGCGTCACGGATGCCGCGGGCTCCATGATAATGTCCCAGAACTTTTTGTTTACCCCCGTGCGCTTACCCCAAGCCGCAAAGGTCTCATTGTCGAATTGCTGCCAGTTGCGATCATGGTTGTAGAAGATGATATCCTTCACGGCGCCAATAGTTTGGATGGCGTTAAGGATATTGAGGTTAGGTGACTGCTTCAGAATATTAAGCAGATTGATCGGATAGGGACCACGAGACGTTACCAGCTCGGGTTTGTAGTTATTAAACTCGTAGTAGACCTCGTTAAAGGGGACGAAGTTAGACTCAAGCGTGCCGAGACGCCTGAGGATATCAAAAAAGTTGTAATACTGATGAAACCACATATGGAGGCCGTGTTCGACCCGAAAGCTCCCGGTCCGCAGGCGCTCAGTACGCGTATGCAGTCGCCCACCAAACTGCGGTCCCGACTCCTTAACCGTCACTTTATAACCACGTTCAGCGAGCTCCAGCGCTGCCGAGAGACCTGCAATACCGCCACCGACGACCAGAACCCGCCGCTCCACACCACTGGGTAACGTGATTGGGGCATCCGGGTTTGTAGCAACATATTTTATCGGAGCAAAATATTCGTCCGGGAGCGTCGGACCTTTGTAGTCTGAGAGACCATCTGTCTGAGACGCCTCACTCTTGCCACCACTGGTACGACAACCAGCGGCCACAGTCCCAGCACCGACTACTCCACCCACGTAGCGCATAAAGCGGCGACGGTCCATCGTCTCACCTCCTGAGTTTAGACTCGTAGAATAAAATTAGACTTGTCGCGGATCAGTTGCTGCAACTGCCGGCTGCACAGCGGCCGATTCGTAGAATGTTTGCAGGGCAGGAACAGCCGTCTTCATGTCGATCGTTTCACGAAAACTTGCCCAATCGAGAAGGCTGTATAAACTCATCGCCGGATAGTCCCAGCGACTAAATTCGCCCTTCACAATGGCCGAGGCTAGATAGGTCGTCACGAGTTTTTGCCGCTCGGCCATCCGCTGATAGTAACTATTTTGCCCATCTACTGGGTGACCGCCGCGCTTAAGCAGGAATCCTTGGATAAGTTGATCCTGCCAAGCATCGATGGTGCTGACCAGGTTCTCCTCGGCCAGACTTAGAGACGGCCTGCCGTGGGTCTTCTGCAAATAATTAAAAATGACCCGTGATTCAAAAAGTGGCCGGTCATCGATCATGAGGACGGGGATTCGTTTGATCGGATTGATGCGGCTGAGGCGCGCGTCCTCCGCTGGGTCGACGATATTGACCGCATCGAAACTGTAGGGAATGTCGCGAAGGTATAGCCTGATGCGACGCACGTAGGGCGAGGTTTTCGAGCCAATCAGCGTGTAGGCCATAGCGTTGCCCCGTCAATCAGCGAAATCATTAAAATCATTAATACAATCAGAGGATTATCTAAACATAAAGGCTAACACTGAATGCTCCGCCTGTAAATAGTGGTGGCTGCTTTTTTGCTAGAAATGCCGGGGTTTTCCGTGTACCAAGGGGGTCATTTGTGTCTGTATAACCAAGGGGTTTAGACCTGCAATGATCATCAATGACCGCCCGCTCATCACGCCACCCGCCTCCGGCCACAAGCGCGTTTTGCTGCATTCATGCTGCGCTCCTTGTTCGGGCGAGGTCATGGAGGCGATTCATCACGCTGGCATCGACCTCACGGTGTACTTCTACAACCCCAATATCCACCCGCAAAAGGAATACTTGCTCCGCAAAGAGGAAAACATCCGATTTGCCGCGAAGATGGGCATTGCTTTTGTCGATGCTGACTACGATACCCCGCGGTGGTTTGAGCGCACGCGCGGTATGGAGAACGATCCAGAGAAGGGCCGGCGGTGTTCAACCTGTTTTGACATGCGCTTTGAGCAGACCGCTGATTACGCCCACGAACACGGATTTAAAGTGTTCACGAGCTGCCTAGGTATCTCAAGGTGGAAGGACATGGACCAGATCAACGGCTGTGGCGTCCGCGCTGCCGCCCGCTATCCAGACATGGAGTATTGGACTTTCAATTGGCGCAAGCAAGGCGGTTCACACCGGATGTACGAAATCGCCAAACAAGAAGGATTTTATAAACAGGAGTATTGTGGCTGCGTCTACTCGTTGCGTGACACCAATACTAGACGACAAAACTACGGCAAATCGCGCATCCATATCGGTGTCGAACACTACGGCCCCAATGCCGCCGATGGCATTGATGATGCTTCCGAGATCAATGAGCCGAAATGACCGCTGCTAGTTGGAGCTGAGTCATCCGGGCCGTGTCACCGACGACCCACAAGAGATCATCAGGCAATAGCCGTAGATCAGATTTGGGAGATTGGATTCTAGCTCCCTCGCGTTCGATGCCGACGATGATACAGTCGAATGCTTCACGGATCCCAGTTTCCTTGATGCTACAGTTGGCAAAGGCAGACTCCTGGCTGACACGCATGGGACGCAGAACATAGTTACTCACTTTTGCCGCCTCGGCATGTTCATTCTCCTGCAGCTTGAGCTCTTGCAACAGAAGATCTATTGCAGCATCGGATGCAAAACACAGGAGCACATCATGTGGGAACACCCGCTCCGTGGCCTTGGGCGCAACGATCTCCTCCGGCCCCCGCTTAATCACAACCACATTTAGGCCAAATCTCTCACGTAACTGCAAGTCCATCAGCGTCCTACCAATGAGGAAGGTCCCGTGACCCACGGCAATCTCGCATAAATGACTATCCCAAGGCACGAGATGATCATGCGTCGGCACTGGTTTTAGCGGCACGCCGTGATTAGACTTAAGACCAAAACTGGCAACAAAAGATCGCTCCAGCCATTGATAATAGCGCTCAATATATCGTCGCAGAACCAAAAGAAGAGCTAGCGCCACTCCGATGGTCACAGCGGTGGCAATACGCGCGGGAAAAAATGCACTGCTCAGCATCCCCAAAAGAACGATGGTCAAGATGCCGCTTATGAGCATCGCTCCACCGCGCCTACGTGAGCGTCGATGCGCCAGTGTGGTCGGCCTGTAAGTCGTCAACATCCCCCAAAGGAAGGGCGCACTGGCGACAAAAGGAATCAGCCAGGTAACCAGCGGCACCAGGGCCTTATTGGCGATCGTTCCGCTGATGACAGGCGTTAATAAATCAGAGGCCAACGTGAAGAGAGTGATCACCAGTACAGCATTCGCGAGCCAGCGGAATAAGAGAGGGCGCATCGAGGCCGTATCAGCTGATGCCGCTCCCTCGCGCTGACTCCAGGCCTCGTAAGTGGAAATCGCGGAGCCGATGCGCTCAGGCAAAATACGCTCAACGAATTTGGCGAAGGGCTCCGAAGCCTTGATAAAATACGGCGTCGTAAACGTTGTAAGTAGCGAGACACCGACAATGATCGAATAAATCTTGGCATCGATGATGTTTGATAGAACCCCAAGATTGGCGATGATGAACGAAAACTCGCCGATCTGCGCCAGGCTGAAACCAATACTGATAGCCGTCCTTAGTCCCTGACCAGCCGCCATAGCAACCAGTGGGACAATGAGGGTGTTGCCGACGACTACGACCGCCGTGAGCATCAGTACGACCTGGAGATTAGCCGCAATTGCTGCTGGATCAAGGAGCATCCCGACGGAGACGAAAAAGACGGCTCCAAAGAGATCTTTGAACGGCGCTACCAGCGTCTCGATCCGCTCTACCTCGCGCGATTCGGCTAGGATGGAGCCCATGATAAATGCGCCGAGCGCCACTGAATAATTGAACTGGGCTGAAAGTACGGCTAGAGCTAAACAAAGACCTAGCGACGACACTATCAGGAGCTCGTTAGTGCCGCGCCGCGCCACCACGCGCATCGCCCGCGGCACGACAAACCACCCAACGAGTAGCCACGTTCCGACCACTAGACCTAACTTAAGTCCCGCCAGTAGCAAGGCGATGCCATTGATTGCGGCCGAAGTTGCGAGGTTTGTCAGCGCCATCAGCATCAGGACGACGGCTAAATCTTCAACCACGAGTATGCCGACCACGACCTCAGCGAAGCGCCTTGTCTTTAATTCAGCTTCATCAAAAATCTTGAGAATAATGGTCGTCGAGGAAATAGAGAGAGCACAACCAACAAATACGGCAGCAAGTGGCTGCCATCCCAGCCATCTAGCGACATTGTATCCACCCAAAAGGAGTGTGGCAATTTGCGCCACGGCCGTGATGGCCGCGGCCCCTCCTACTTTACCTAAGCGGCGAAAACTAAACTCAAGGCCGATCGCGAACATGAAAAAGATAACACCCAGCTCGGCCCAGGTTTTGACGCCATCGAGGTCGATCACCGAGAGCCACGACGGACCCGAAGGCCCGAGAATCATACCGGCAACGATATAGCCAAGAACCACAGGCTGCCTGATGTATCTAAAAAGCAAGGTAACTACGGCAGCCACGCCAAGAATGAAGGCTAAGTCAGTAATGAGCGGCGGTAAATGCATGGTGTTTCACCCTAGCAGGGACGATTCCCAAGATTTTCGAATACCAGATTCTAGATGGAATGTTACTAGGCCCGATTTTTAAAGTCATGCCAGAGTGCACGGAGGTCACGTGGTAGTTCTGCCGCCATGTGGATTTCTTGACCAGTGAACGGATGAGTCAGGCTAACGCGTGCCGCGTGGAGGGCATGCCGCGAGAATCCGGCCATGCGCCTCACCGTTTCGCTATCACCTTGGTGACGATAGGCGGCATATACGGTTGGATCAGGGTGATAAACCTTATCGCCCACAATTGGGTGCCCCATCGCTGCTAAGTGAGCCCGAATCTGATTGGTCCTACCGGTGCGCGGCCTCACCTCCACGAGGGTGGCTCCTTGGGCACGTTCGAGCACCAGCACATCACTACGCGCCGCCAGACCGGACAGACCGATCACGTACCGAGGCCTATGTGCCTTCGGGTCAGGTGCGAGCGGTGCATCGATCACTCGCTCGTCCCACGGGACTGCGCCGTAAACAATGGCTACGTAGCGTTTGTCGACCTGTTGCTCCTCAAAAAGTGCGCTAAGCGCACTGCGTAAATCCGCAGAACCGGCACAGATCACGACACCGCTGGTTTCCCGGTCAAGTCGGTGCACCGGATGCCAATTGGGATCGCGCACACTAGCCAAGGCGGCGGCAAAAGTGCGCCGCCGGAATTCACCGCTCTCATGCATTGGCAGGTTGCCCGGCTTAAGCACCGCCAACACCCCGTCTATTTCGGCCATGATTTGAATGCGGTCGTCCACCTCAGGCTCGGCACTCAAGGGGTGGTACACAGCGATTTGCTCCCCACCTTGTAGGCGGTGTGAACCCCTCACTGGACGCCCGTCGACCAAGAGCTCACGCCGATGGCAAAATCCCTTCCACTCACTGCGGCTACGAAATGGGTAGAAATGCGCTAAATACTGGTCGACGCGCAATCCACGGGCAGCTGCCGTGGTCGGTGGACCAACGTGACGGTATTCCTCATGACTCGTACGCTCGCTCATAACTCAGCCGACTTGACCGCCACCTAAGGCGCGGAGGCTCACCAAGGCGAGCGACGCGAAGATCCCATCGGCGGCGGCAAAATCGCTACCTGCGGTGATGCGATTAGGGACGATGAAGCAGCGGGCTCCTGCGGACTTGGCAGCTCTAAGACCGTTGGCAGAATCCTCAAATACCACACATGAGCTTGGGTCCACCCCAAGGCCAGCTGCTGCACTGATAAAGAGATCTGGATGCGGCTTACCGCGCGCCACATCACCGCGGGTGCGCGTCAACTTAAGCAGTGAACGCAGCCCCAGACGGTCTAGGTGCCCGTGCACCCAATCTGCTGCTGAGCTGGATGCCACGGCTATTGGCAGGCCCATGGCCTCCGCTTCCGCCATACGTTCCACAACTCCAGGAAGTGGCGGGAGACTGTTGCAGACGGCAGCCTTGCGTGCTTCCTTCTCGGCCATCAGCTTCGTCTTGTCTAAGGGGCGCCCGATCAGTTTGGCCAGGTGAGCCACAGCATCAAACGGCATGTCGGCAGCACCGACACAGCCGACCCAATCC
Organism: Deltaproteobacteria bacterium; assembly: GCA_016874735.1. Classification (NCBI taxonomy): domain Bacteria; kingdom Pseudomonadati; phylum Myxococcota; class Myxococcia; species Deltaproteobacteria bacterium. Next base: position 64,821 of record VGTI01000013.1, on the reverse strand, counting down.
TTTAGGAGGAGCTCGGCCCCATGCTCACGGTAGATCGCCGACCATGCCTCAAAGGCTGCCGTCTCCGTGTCAACGATCAGTCCGTCGAAATCAAATATTACTGCACGCATCTTGGGTTCCCCCTAATTTCTCTGGCATGAGGCCTCGGTGTCGTCTAGATTGGGCGCCATACACGGCAAGAAGACCTCTAGAGGAGACTGCATCATATGGCTGACGGCGCCGATAGCAAGGTTATTTGGATGGATGGCGAGCTGGTTCCATTTGATGCCGCCAAGGTCCATGTGCTGTCGCACAGCCTGCATTACGGGTCTGCAGCGTTCGAGGGTATTCGCGCCTACGAGACCACCTCTGGTCGTACCGCTATCTTCCGCGCCGAGGAGCATATGGAGCGCTTTCGTCGCTCCACTAAGATCTTTGGCTCGGAGCTAGCTTATAGCAACGGCGCCCTGACGGAAGCGGCGGCCGATGTGATCCGCGCCAATGGGTTTAAATCTTGTTATATCAGACCCTTGTCCTATATCGGTCACGAGACCCGGGGTCTGAAACTGCCTAAAACGCCGCACGTGCACGTAGCGATTGCCACCTGGCAGTGGGGCAAGTATCTGGGTGAGCAGGGTCTGCAGAAGGGTATCAAGACCTGTATCGCCAGCTTTCGCCGGCCAGAGGTTTCGAGTTCACTGCCATGGGCTAAACTCTCGGGCAACTACTTAAATTCGATTATGGCGCGCCGCGAGGCGGCTTTAGCCGGATATGACGAGGCAATTTTGCTCGATCAGCAGGGCTATGTGGCTGAGGGCTCGGGCGAAAACATCTTCATTGTGGAAAACGGTTCTCTGCTAACACCGCTCCCTGGCGCCATTCTGCCAGGCATCACGCGGGATGCGATCATCACCCTGGCGCGCAGCCTGGGTCTGAGTGTCAGCGAACAACCATTGACACGTAACCGCCTCTACGAGGCCGACGAGGTCTTTTTTACTGGCACGGCTGCCGAGGTGACTCCGGTCACCAGTATAGACGGCCGCCCCATCGGATCCGGCCTGCCGGGACCGGTAACTTTGCGCCTGGCGTCCAGCTACGAGGCAGCAGTGAAGGGTGAGCTAAGTGACTTTAGTCACTGGCTCAGTTTTGTTTAATTGTCAATTTACCAAAGCTTGCGGCACGTTGGGTCCTAAAGTCCTTAGCGTCCTGGTCCGAAACGCCAGTTAGACGAGTCTGGTAAGACTCGCTACTGCGCCAAGGCGCACCTGGAGGTAAGACCCTGATGAAAATCAGGCTAGCAATGGTAACGATGCTTTTCATCTGGCTACAGTCGGCGATCGCGACTGCTGCCGGTGGTCGCATCTTGCCATTCTCGGGGCGCCTCCTAGATGACCAGGGCAAGGCCGTCACTGGTCCCGTTGATCTTCAGCTAAACTTTTTTAAAACCGAGGCCGACGCCACCCCACTGCCTTTACCGCCGTACAATTTTTACAAGATGGATCTGACAGACGGTGTCTTCCACTTGAAAATCATGGCATCGGAAAACGACATGGTGACGCTCAGCAATCCCAACAACCTAGTATACCTGCAGGTGCGCGATGCGACTCACGACCGCGTCTACCGGAGGCAGAAGTTCGATTTGGCGACGGCAGAAACGCCGCCAGCTGAGACTGCGCCAGCACCCACTCCTGCCCAAGTAACGAGCAGCGTCACAGCACCAGCGGCAGCGTCTGGCACGACTGCAGGAGTCAGCTCAGGTACTGGGATCGACCAGGAGATGTTACGGGCATCCACTGGCGCCTGCCTTGCCAGTCCCGGCCCCGGAGCTAAATTTGTCACAGTTCACGCGGAGGCTAGCGGGAGTCAAACGTGCGGCGCCGTATGCAGCCGTGCTGCGGTCGGTGCAGCTTGCATCCGAGGCTGGACAGTGTTTGCCGATAGTCAGCAGCTCGAATTTGGCAGCGAATGCTCCGCCACACCCGTGCTCGCGAGCACACCCGTTGTAGGCCGACTCTGCTGCTGCCTCAATTTACGCGGGCCCGCCCCTTTGCAACTTCAGGGAAACCAGGGAAATCCCGCCAATCGCTGAGCCTTTCGCTTTGACACCGGCGGTGATGGTCTCTAGAGTCTTAGGAATGTTTTCGACTCTTATAGGGTGACTGCGCATGTCCACCAACCCACTACTGCAGCCCTCTAGCTTAAGACACGGGGCTGTTCCGTTTGGCGATATCAAGGTCGACCATTATCTACCGGCCTTGGATAATGCCATCATCGAGGCTAAGAAATGCCTCGATGCGATCAAGGCGGATACTGCTACCCCCAATTTCGCTAACACTTTTGTCGCACTTGAAGCTGCAACGGCCAAGGTCTTTGACATTGCGTACGTGTACTCAAATTTGCGATCAGCTCATGGCGACGCGGCCATGCAGGCATTGGCTCCGCAAGTCATGCCTCGGTTGATCAAGTTGGAGAGCGACATCAATCTGGACAGCGCTTTGTTTCAACGCGTCGAGACAGCCTTTCGTCACTTGCCGTCGACTCTGACGACTGAGCAAAAAACTTTAGCCGAGAAGACTTATCGCAGCTTCCGTCGCAATGGAGCCATGCTCAGTCCTGCCGATAAAGATAAACTGCGTGCGCTTGACGAGGAGCTCTCAATCCTTGGCCCCAAATTCTCCGAGCATGTGCTTAAGGCGACCAATGCCTATACTTTAGTGATCACTGACCGTACTGAGCTCGCAGGCCTACCAGACTCAGCGCTGGAGGCCGCAGCGGCAGCAGCGGTTGAAAAGGGTCAGGTAGGAGCTTGGCTTTTCACGCTGCACGCGCCCAGTGTCTTGCCTTTACTTAAGTATGCTGCTAACCGCGAGCTACGCCGCACGATTTGGTATGCGTTTAATGCCCGAGCTTACGGCGGTGACCATGATAATCAAGCTGTGCTAAAACGCATTGCCACCCTACGTCGTGAGCGGGCTAAACTTCTGGGCTACAAATCGCACGCGCACTTTCAGACCGAGGAGCGGATGGCCGAGAGCCCAGAAAACGTCCGCACCTTCCTCGCTCGACTCCTTGGCAAGACCAAACCCGCCGCCGACCGTGAGATGCAGGAACTTCGCGCTTTCATGCTCTCTAAAGGCTGCCAAGAGGAATTGCAACCTTGGGATTACGCCTATTGGTCGGCTAAACTCAAGGAAGAGAAATTTCAACTCAACGCCGAAGAGACTCGTCCCTACTTTCAACTAGAGCGCGTACTTGCCGGCGCCTTTGAACACGCGCGCCGCCTGTTCGACCTCGAGTTTAGTGCAGTGACGGACCTACCGGTCTATGCCGAAGACGTCCAAGTATACGAGGTACGACGTCGCGACACCGGTGCGTACATGGGACTCTTTTACACCGATTTCTTTCCGCGCAGCACAAAGAGCGGTGGCGCCTGGTGCACGCGCTTTAAATCACAGTTTAAGTCCGGCGAGATCAATCACCGTCCGCACGTTAGTATCGTCTGCAATTTCACTAAACCAACGCCGACTAAACCATCACTACTGACGTTTCAGGAGGTGACCACACTTTTTCACGAGTTTGGTCATGCACTCCATTCGCTGCTGTCGGATTGCGAGTATCGCAGTTTAGCTTGCACCAACGTTTACAGAGATTTTGTCGAACTACCGTCGCAAATCCTCGAAAATTGGGCCCGGCATAAAGACGGTCTCGCTCTGTTCGCGACGCACTACGAGACCGGAGAGCTGCTACCGCCTGAGATGGTGCAAAAGATTATCGACGGCGAAAATTTCCACGCAGCCTATTTGATGATGCGGCAGCTACGATTTGGTTACCTTGACATGGCTTGGCACGCTGATCCACCGGAAGGCGATGTCGATGTCGCAACTTTTGAGCGCGCGGCAGTGGCACCCACGGATTTATTACCCAACATTCAAGGGACCAATATATCGTCGGCCTTTGAGCACATTTTTGCCGGTGGCTACGCTGCTGGTTACTACGGCTATAAGTGGGCTGAGGTTTTAGATGCTGACGCCTTTGAACTGTTCGAGGAGCGCGGCGTCTTTGATCGTGAGATAGCCGACCTTTTCCGTCGTCACATTCTTGAGCGCGGCGGCAGCGACCACCCTATGACACTGTACAAAGCGTTCCGCGGCAGAGCCCCGGATCCAGATGCTTTACTGCGACGATCACAACTAATTTGAGTCACCCTTAACGGAGGCCGACAATGAGCTTTGAACAGGAAAAACGCGAGAGCCTAAGGCTCCTAGCCGGTCTAGAAAATGGCACCCTTACGTCTGCTGACGCCTTCAATGTCGCGGACAAATGCGACCCTGTGGTCGTCTATCTGGTGCTACGTTATTTGAGAGAAAAGTATCCTGCTAATGAGCCGGCCTCGGCCGGGGTGACCCGGCGCTTAGTGGAACTCACCTCGACCTACGACAAGATCGTCGCCAAGGCCAAAAAGGGTGAGAAGGACAGTATCGGGCAGTGGTTCGTTGAGACCTACAACATGCGGGAGTTCTTCAACGCTCCCGAAGGTCTGATCGATCTCATCATCGAAAAGATCGAAGGCTAATCACCCTGCTCTCCGTGTTTAGTCCTCACGACTCGAGCACCTCGACCATGGTTGAGGTGCCGCGAGGTTCACGGTCTTTTTGATCGCCTCACTACCTACTGTCCCTTCAATATTAAAGGTCGACTCGCCAAGGTAAACACGCTCAACTGCAACTCTTTCCAGCTTATCCCTGCGCAGGTAGACGTCTATACCCTGAGTGAGTGATATCCATGCGCCGTTCACCTCGCGCATGTCTTGCACCTTGAACGCATGCGGAAACGATACGATCAACGTCGATGAGCCTAGCGGCGTTTCGCAAACGACATTAGTGTCAAGTGGCAGCTCAAAGGTTACACCCTCAGAGTCCTCGGCCTTGATTCCCAGCCAGGAAAAGTTGCGGATAGAGCTCAGCAGCGATTTAAATCCTGTACCTACCTGTTTAAAGGTGCTCTTTACGGGCTTTAGTGTCGCATCGATATCGGGATCCCAAGGCTCATACGGACCGCCGTCTTCTTGACTTAGAGGTTTATCCTTAGAAAAGCGCCAGTCCCGATCAACGACCAAGCGGTCGTACGGCTCATTCATAGAGGTAATGCCATCAGTACTACGGCAGAAGGGTCGCGGCTTTCCTACATGATCTTTGACGAGCTGCCAAGCTGCGTCAGCGTCGCCACTACTAAATCCACCACGCTTTACGATAGAGGTAAATAGATCAAACGACGGCCTCTTGGTGCGCTTTAAATTAGCCGCTCGATCCACAGCTACTAAACCAAACTTAGGACAGTAGCCGTCCGCCCACTCCCAGTTATCCGAAATAGTCCAAAATATATACCCGAGCACAGGCACACCGTCGTCCATCACGGCCTTAATGGCGCGCAGATGTTCCGTGAGGTACGCTGGTCGCAGGATGTCCGATGCATCGGAGATGCCATTTTCCGTAATGATCAGTGGCAATACTTTACCTGCAGGGCGATTGACGAAATCGACATTGTAGCGCTGATGGATCTTACTCAGTGTCAAATACATGCCTTGCGGATCTATAACGCGTCCAGACTCGCTATATTCAAATCTGGGATCCACCACGGTTCCACTACCCTTAACAATCTCGGCGCCGTAGTAATTGAGGCCGATAAAGTCCACATGAGAGATGACAGCATCCAGGAAACCGTAATTGACGGTTTGGCGAGCAAAGGTGGCCGAAGCAATATCGAGTTTGCCAGCCGCCACATGATGCCCAATGTGCTGGGCAATACCAACGATCGGACGACGCGCGGCCTTGGCACCAACGCTATGGATGTGGTCATACAACTCTCGGTGACTCGCCGTCATATTGTCGATCGCTTTAAAATAAGCGCCCTTGAGAGCCCCTGGGAGCGGTAGAATCGCCATAGGGTTTGGTTTACCACCAGGCCAAATACCCGCAACATTAGACAATAAGGCGAATACAGACGGTTCGTTAAAGGTCACCCAGTAGTCGACACTGGGACCGAACTCATCGACCATAGCCTTGCCGAATGCGACAAAAGCGTCACGCACCTCGGGCTTGCCCCAACCTCCCATTTCGATGGCCCAAGGCGGCAGGCTATGATGAAAAAGGGTGAGCATCACCCGCATCTTTTTGGCTCGAATCATGGCAACGATGTCATGATAACGCTCGAGTGATGCTGCATCGATCTTGTCACCATGGCGGGGAACGAGCCGCCCCCAGTCCACACCGAGGCGAAAAACCTCCACTCCTGTGGCAGCTGCCAGGTCAATTTCCATAGCCGGATTGGACCAAAAATCGAGGCGCCGGTCTGGCTGTGCCTGATTTTGCCAGGCCGCGACGCGTCCACTGCGCGCAAAGGCTAGCCAGCTGTCGTCTAGCTGATCCTCGACGTGGGCTGGTGCCGTGGCCAGACCAAAGAAAAACTGAGATTGACTGCCAAATTGGACAACTCCTTGGGCACCTAGCAGTGCGGAGCTGCCGTCGCCTCTGTCGCGCCCATGTTTACAGCCAAGCCCCCCCGCCATGACGGACAGTTGTAGGATCACGGCGAAGATTGTCATTTTTCTCATAGTCATGCTCTTGCTATGTTGGGGGAGCCTGGAGGCCTGCACTCATTCTAGCCGCCAGCTCCGACAGCCACAAGTTTGAGGGCTCGCGCAAGCTTAGCCCTAGAGTTACAAGGACGCTCACTCATGCCCCAATCCCGACAACCCACTACCCAGGATAAGGGCGCAGCTAACCAAACAAAATCAGCTTGGGGCGATGCACACACCCAGTATTTTTATCAACTCACACCGGACCGCATTCTCGACGCCGTAGAGTCGTCCACTGGCCTGCGATGCACCGGCCGCGCCATGGCTCTCAATAGCATGGAGAACCGCGTCTATGAACTAGAGATTGAGCTTGATCACACTCCGGCCAGCCCGTCAGAGCGCTTTCTGATCGCTAAGTTTTATCGCCCTGGCCGTTGGAGTGAGGCACAGATCCGTGATGAGCACACTTTTCTGGCTGATCTCGCCGACCTAGAGATACCAGTCGTGGCCCCTAGGCAGTTTGTTGATGGCGACACGCTACACAAGCTCAAGGACGCTGATATTTACTATGCCGTCTTTGCCAAAGTCGGGGGCAGATCTCCGGACGAGCTAAGCGACGACCAGCTAACTCAGGTAGGGCGTCTACTCGCACGGATCCACAATGTCGGAGCCACCAAACTGGCACCGCACCGCATCGTCTTGTCGCCGACGACTTACGGTATAAACAATCTGCAGCAACTCCTTGACGACAAGATCATCCCGCAGGAACTAAGCTCTGCCTACGCCGAGACGGTGAGATCCATCTGCGCCATCGCCACGCCTTGGTTTGCTACAACGGCCATCCATCGCATCCACGGTGATTGTCACCTCGGCAACCTACTCCAGGGGCGTGAACAACTCTTTTTTGTCGACTTCGACGACATGGTGATGGGGCCTGCAGTGCAAGATATTTGGTTGCTGATTCCCGGTCGCGACTCCTATGCGAAGCGACAGTTGTCAATCCTGCTCGACGGCTACTGCAGTATGCGGGATTTTGACCACCAGAGCTTGCGACTTATCGAGGCGCTGCGTGCCCTCCGATTCGTCCACTTCAGTGCTTGGATCGGCAGGCGATGGCAAGACCCTGCGTTCCCGCGCGCCTTTCCGCAATTTGGCACACCGAGCTACTGGCAAGGTCAACTGCGGGATCTCAGAGAACAACTAGATTTGCTTGCCAATACTTCGACATATAGTTGGTGAGCACTTACGGCACTTTAACGTCCACCCAAGTCTCAATAGCGACGCGCACCCAAGGTGTGTAGTGCGTCTGATAACTAAGACGGAGTTCGTTATCCGGTGTGTTGTGTCGTATTTTTTCGCTCTGAAAACCGACATCAAAGGCACCGTAAAGAATCCCTGCAAGACGCTTACGTATGCCGCCATAACCCGTGATAGCCGCCCCTATCCGCCAAACCTCGTCACCGTACCAGCGACCGAAGTAATCCCGAGCGTCACCTTCGTAACCTAGATAGGCCCAGAGGTCTTGGTCAGGCGTAAAAAAGTCTAAACGTCCCCCAGCCGTACTAACGAGCAGCTGCCAAAAGGTGTCGGAGAAAATCTCCTCGCCGACATAAAGCAAATAATTCTTGTGCGAGGGATACCAACGCAGTCGGTACCCAACTGTAGTCCGGGCACGGTACTGCGGCCAAAGGGGCAGGCGATGACGCGAAGTGAAACCAAAGACAAACTGGTCCAAGCGGTTACTCTCGCGTTTCACACCCGGAGCTTGAAAAGTCGTCACCCAAAGTAATGGCACGAATGACTCGCCGCGCCACTTATACATGTAGAGTAAACCCTCAGACGCGACTAAATCATCAGACGTGGCATGGCCGTCTGCCGCGCGATGACGACGGACTTCTCTCATAAAATCAAGAGCCAGGTACAGATTATTACCTTCAGGGGCCGTCATGACTGGCAGTAGGCCATAAACCCGTCCCCGTGTCCGCTGCACTGAGCGGTAATCGGTATGAGACGGCGCCCTGTCAGCATATTCAACCTGCAAGGTAGGGCCCCGCGCTTGCTCGGCTTGTGCCGTTGGGAACGTCATTAGCAGGGAGATTAAGGCTATTAAGTGGTACACTTAACTTTTGGTCCTTGGGCGATGAGTCAAAAAACATCTTACCAACAATTAAGTGGATCAGTTAGTGAGAGTTAACTCCTATAAGCTCCGCATCTGCACGTCTCCTATTCACGTACCCTTTACGATCTCGAAGGAGAGCCTCCCCAGTGCCACTGTGGTGACTTGCGAGGTCATAACCGATACTGGTCATAGGGGGCATGGAGAATGCGCACCGTTCCCTTCATTGACCTACGACGATATTGCAAGCGCCAAAGCGACGGCAGAGACCATACTTGGTCAGTGCATCGGCTTGAGCGTAGATGAGGCGCTGTTATTTGTAGAGCGCCATTTTAAAGCATACAGCGCCAAGTCGATCACAGGCGTGGTGGGCGTAGAGTGCGCCCTTTGGGATCTCAAGGCTCAGGCGCAGTCCTTACCGTTGGCGCGTCTATTTGGCACTTCGAGAACCGAAACATTATCCACTGACATCACCATGCCCATCATGCCGCCACAAGAAATTAAGGGCTTTTGGCAACTGTACGAGCCCTACGGTTTTACAACCATAAAGGTTAAGATCTCGGGCAATGTCAGAGGTGACAGCGACATGTTGGCTGCTCTCGTTGCTTTAGCTCCAGCGGGCCTCAGCTACATACTCGACTGTAATCAAGGCTGCAGCGTCGCATCAGCGGTCGCCATACTCGACGTGGCGCAGCGTCTTGGCATGAATGTGCTATTTTGCGAGCAACCATTACCCGAGCGCGACCTTTCAGGCCTTAGTCAACTGGCGAGGCTGACCGGAGTGCCGCTGTGCGTTGATGAAACTGTACGCTCCGTTGCTGATCTGCACGCGATTCTTGAGCTTGGCTTAAAACCTATCGTCAACATTAAGATCATGAAGTCCGGAGTGTCACAGGCCCTGCAAATCATTAAGCTTGCGGTCTCAAGCGGTTGTCCCCTGATGATTGGTGGCATGCTCGAGAGCGAGATCGCTATGGGCTTTTCGCTGCATATTGCCTGCGGCACCGGAGCCTTCACTTACGCAGATTTAGACACACCGTTCTTTTTTAAACAAAGGCTGACCCTCGACAGCCCGTGGCACAGACATGCCGCGCTACTTCAATTGCCCAAAGGCGATGGGCTTGGTCTTGCGCTTGCGATCAGCGACTTGTATAAATAAGGCGGCTTAAGGCACCCATAGCTCAGTTGGATAGAGCATCAGGCTTCGAACCTGAGGGTCGGGCGTTCGAGTCGCTCTGGGTGCGCCACTTCATGACTTCCTGAACAAAATTAATCGGGTCAGTGATATGCTTGGTCAGAACGCGCCAAACGATGGACCAGTCGATCCGCTGATATTCGTGCACGAGCAGATTACGTAAACCCGTAGCTTTTACCATTCGCTCGCTGACACTTTTGGAAATGACTCCTGCCTGATGCAGTTTAACAAAACTATCAGCCATGGACGATGCAACGGGCAGCGGTGTATAGGCGATCACATGACTAGCGACATCAACGCAGGCTTGGACAGCACGCTCTAAATTAAGCACTATGATATCCTGAGCATCAACGTCACTTGTAAGTTCCTGCTGGGTCTTCGGACACTTGCTTTTGACGCGAGCCAACGCTCTTGCCACGACGTCAGCCTTTTCCCGAAGTAGTTGCTCGTTTACTGCTTCCACCTTGCTAACCTCGCTTCTACAGTGCGCTGCCGGAAACGGCCGTCGTCCTCTTTGTCATACCACATACGCGTCAGCAGCTTGGCAAAATCCTCGGGCGATCTCTGCATCAACCGTTCACCCTTGACCACAACCTCTTCTAGGATGGCACCCCGCACTTTGCTGAGGTCCACGATATCAACGTCACGGCCTAAAAACTTACCGAGATCATGCGAAATCTCGAGTTTTTCATCGATCGTCAGTGCACGACCTAGGTCGAGTGCTAAATCGATATCAGACTCCGCTGTCATGCGACCATCGATCGCCGATCCAAAAACAACTAATAGCCTCACTTCGTCTTTGGTAGCGAAATAACTAATCAGCTTGTTCCGGATTTGATGATCCATCAAAGATTTACTTCGTGCACGGCGATCACGTTGTTGATCTTATTCATAGCCGCCACGCCATCGGGCGATAGCGGTGAGTCTATTCTCACGAGAGCCATCGCGCGGCCACCCTTACGGTTACGGCTCAGCTCAAAGCTATCAATATTGACACCACGGGACGCAAGGAAATGACCGACGTCGCCAATAACGCCAGGTCTATCGTTATTCTCGACAATGATGATGTCGCCTGTGGGCTCGAGTTCAAAGTAGAAGTCGTTGATGAGCGAGATACGTGAGTAGCGATCGTCAAAGACCACGCCACCAACCGTGAGTTCAGCACCGTCGGCGCCGCGGCATCGCACTTTGAGGGCCGACTTGTAACTTTGGAAGTTAGGATCTTTGGATTCCGTGATGGTTAAGCCCATCTTCTCAATGTGGGTCTCCACATTCACGAACGACACGTAACCATCCACTACCTTACTGGCATAGCCCTTCATGAGACTCAAGCGCACGATCGAATGGTCTAATGCCGCCAAGTCACCACGGTAGCTCAGTTCGACCGACTTCGGATTAAAGCTGATGATCTGACCAATGAGTGAGCCCAGCTTCTCTGCAAGGACGGCATAGGCGTTGAGAAGCGGATTATCGATCACACCCACTTGCGGCAGGTTGACTGGATAATCGACGACGCCACCGGCGACGGCCTTTTCAACTTGGCGCAAGATCGTATCACCGATGGCAATCTGGGCCTCAAGAGTTGAAGCACCGATGTGCGGGGAACACCAGACTTTGTCACTTTGCAGCAGATCAGGCAGCGGTTTAGGCTCACTCTCCCAGGTGTCGATACCGGCACCCGCAATTTGGCCATTCTGTAGACGGGCGACCAGATCCTTCTCGGCGATAACACCGCCGCGCGCGACGTTTAACACGTAACTGCCACGGGGCATCAGGTCCAGTTGGGGACCTTTGATCATGCCTTTTGTCTCTTTATTGAGCGGTACATGCACAGTCAGGATGTCGGTGACGCGCAGCATGTCGTCGAGATCCTTAAACTGCCGTGCTTGGTGCCGCTCGAAGACCTGCGGTGCGATGTAGGGGTCGTAGGCATACACCTCCATGTCAAAGCCTCGGGCAAACTGAGCCACCCGGTGTCCGACGTTACCGAGACCGACAATACCTATGCGCTTGCCGCGTAGCTCCCGCCCCGTGAATCGGTGACGATCCCAGCCGCCGCTCTTCATCGTCTGATGGGCCTGCGGCACGTTTCGGAGCATTGCCAAGGCTAGTGCAAGCGTCAGCTCAGCGGCGGAGTTGGTATTTTTGCCCGGGCAGTTGATTACTAGGATGCCCTTTTGCGTCGCCAGATCGATATCGATATTGCCAACACCAACGGCAGCGCGGGCGATCACTTTAAGCTCGGGTGCATGCTCAATCACTTCACGGTCGACGTCGGTTTCGCTACGGGTCACGAGGACCTGGGCCTTTGGCACCATGCGCAGTAGCTCAGAGCGCTCACAGTCAGGTGCATAGACCACGTGAAAGTCTTTGTTAGCCTTAAACCCTGCGATAGCCGATTCGTGCAAATGACCGGTGATCAAAACGTGCGTCGACATAGGTACTTCCGCGGCAATGGGATAGTTGGGGTGTGGGGGCCGCTAGCACACCTGGGCGCGAGGCGACCGCTGATACCCCAATGTCAAGTCTGAGGCCGGATTTGTCAACGACGGGATAACGGCGCTGAAGGCAAACTGAGTACCGCCATACCAGTACGTTGACCTGCAAGCCTAAGCCTGTGAAGCACTTTGCCCTCGCGCTCAACCGTGACGATGCCCGGGACTTTGGGATTGCTCCAGTATTCGTAGGTGCTTTCCTCAACCTTACGCACGGCATAGCCACCAACGTAGATGGTGGAGCCGGGGACTACATCACCGAGCACAGTGAGACGCCCTCTATTCCAGTCGCTATGGGGCGGTGCGCGGTCAATACCAGCTGAGGTGACCACACACCGGCTATCGTTATCGCAGGGACGACGGTCAGTCGCCACTAGACGCATGGCACCGGTGCCCTCACCCTCTACGGCAAATGGCTGCCCTGATTTATTGTAGACGGTCTGGCCTGTGCTAAGTTGCCACAGCTTGGTTCCCGTAGACCCAATATACCAGGTGTCGCCGCGGCGCTCGATCGCGTAGGGCTTCGACATATGGACGGTACTCTCCCAAAGTGCCGCCCTTGCTGTCGCCATGGGGGCATCATCGTAATTGCGCAGGAATGAGTATAGGCGCTCTGACCCACGTGAACCGGTGAGCCTTCCCTCGACTTTGAGGATGTGGCTAGGTTGTCCCGAAGGATTTTGCACGGCAAGATCCGTGAGATTAATTTGCCATTGGCTAGCTGCATTGAGGGTGACACCGAGTTCACGGAGACGCTGCCGCATAGCTTCAGCGACTTGCCGCGTTGCCGTTGTAGCTTGACCAGATGTTGCCACCCAAACACTAGTGAAACTAGTATCGCCTACTATCGGAACTTCACTTGCTGGCGTTGGCGCCGACGTCCCCGCGGCAACGGCCGCAGCCGTCACGTTTGCTAATGGTTGAGCGCTGGCAACGGTCTCGCGCTGGACCGTAGATTCTATAGGCGCGGCCGCAGTCTGTGGACCTTGAGGTTGCGCGGCTGTCAGTTGCTCGTCCCCGCTCACGCGACTATCCACTACATTCGCTGCCCCGGCATCACGCATGAGCACGCGTGACTTCAGTTCGAGTTCACCATTAGCCGGCAAGCGCAGCGGTATCGCCAAATTCTTGAGCGCTTTGAGGGTGCCATTCTCCGTCTTTTTTGTCAGCGTGAGCACCATGGTACCACCGAGGTGTGCGCGCATAAAACGCCGCCACTCGCCAAAGCTATCGGTAACGCCGAGTTCTTCACTGCCACTACGCACAGAAGCGCCAGTCACAGGGCGGCCGTCCGCACCGATGGCTTTGATTTCAAAATAGGCGAACGGATCGTCGGTGCGCTCACTGCCGCGCTGTTGCATTTGCCAGAAAACCACGGTTGCAACCGCCGTTGCAAACACGAGTCCGACGGTGATCGCCCGGAGCATTTCGCCCCGCGTGCGGCGCGGCGATGGTTGCGGTGTATCAACCGTAAAGAGATCGTAGGGATCTCTGATGAGCACTTCATTGAGGCCGTCTTTGATACGGAGTACACCCATGGCTGGATTCCTCTGAAGAGATGACGTGGAGGGATGGAAGAGAAAGAGAGAGAGAGATAATGATGAAAGAAGCTGATGAAAGATGGTGACGCAGGCACGTGAGGGGCATCAAGCGCGTCTCCTATTAACCAGTCTAGCGAAGCCCTCGGCAACAAAAAATGGGCATGTTTTTCCCACCGCCAACTCTTGCCCGGCAAGGGTTTCAGGCCAGTGGTAAATTTTTGCACGCCGCCCGACTGAAGCTGCGCTAGAGTAAAGTCATGATCAACGTCTGGAAAAGTCCGGTTAGCGTTCAGGCCATTAGCTTACTTATATGTGGCTTTGGCGCTGCTGGAGACCCATTGCGCGCCCAGTCAGAAAACATCCGAGCCGCACCCATTTCTATCGACAGGCTAGATTCTCCACCTCCGGCCGCAGCGCCGCGCATCGACCACGATAAACTCCTTGAGGGCGACTACAAACGCATGCAGAGGCGACGTAAAAGCCATGAAAAGGAGGAAGCCGTCGCTACCCCAACCTACGGCGACAAGTTGAGTAAGGCTCTCGATGATGAGACACAAAAGCCACATGCGCGGAACTTTTTCCTAGAGGTCGCTGTCGTTGGCAGCGCTGTGGCAACCCTGGAATCACGTCAAGGCTATACTAGCGAACCCACGATGCACTTTGGCGGTGCTTATCGATTGACCCAAAAATCTGATTCCCCTGCACAAGCCTCCGCGCGCCCCGAGAAAACACCCGATCTCTGGCTAGGACTGCGCGTAGCCCCCTTTAATGGCAGCGGTTTTTACAGGGGCCACCCGGGCAGCTATGGTTTGACCTACTTTGGTCCGATGATAGCTGTGGGCAAGATTGACCCACCCGCAAGTGAGGGTAGCAGCGAGGCAGGAACGGCCTCTGCGCAAGCTACCAAACGCGGCCGACCGATTCTGAGCGGCTGGCTCGTTAGCGGAGGGGTTGCTGCAGTCAGTAAGCAAGGACGTAGCGATGTTGCGGGAGATGCTAAAAGTGATTTTCGCGTCAAAGGGGTAGCATTCGATGCTCCAGGGGTTTGGGTCGAATTTAGGCAGATGGCGGTCCTTTTTGGGGCGCTTGGCTGCAATTTGGTCGCAGGCCTGCAGACGGGGCAAGACAAAGTATTCTTCTACGGTGGCGTCGGCTTCGCCGGTTGGGAATAAAGCGCACGCCGTAACGACCCTAGCCCTTGTGATGACAGTGTTCGTTGCCGCCCTAATCAGCTTCAATTCTTGCGCCCGCAAGCGCGTAGCCGGTGCCGCCAGCGACCCCTCGAGACTGGAAAGCTCCGACGACGATGCCAGCAACGAGGGCGAAGAAACCGGTAATGAAGAGGATGGAGCTGACTCCGCAGACTACAGTGATAAATCAAGATACCCGCACCCCAGTAAGCCTACTGCCTGGCACACGCGTGCCTTGCTTTATACCACTCCGCAGCCCACACCTGAGGAACTATACCGCTGTATAGATCAGGTGAAGAGAATTGGTGAGCAGGCTGGAAATCAACACGACATGATGACGTTGACGCCACAGGTGACCGCTCTAGCTGCAGCACAGACGCGTATTTTTCATTTCTGTTTCTACCAAATGGCCTTGCGACTTGATGAGCGGATGGACAAGGGGGGGCCTCTGATCGCCGATCTCGCGCCCACCTTTTTAGCACATATGAAAACGCTCTGGATATTCGCTCGCGGTTTAGATGCTCTAGACGGGAAGACGCGCTATTACGATTACCTGTATAAACGCTACGTAGGTATGTCAAAACAGTACTTTGGTCGCGACCTAGATCAGTTAGGCCCACCGATGGGCAACTATAATCCAGACACGGCTACACCGTCGAGTATCATGGCCAAACCGGCGGGTTCTACCGCAGCGCCCTAAAGATACGGTGAACAAATCCGATACCGAATGTATGGAATGGTTTAACCACGGTGATAGCACTGATGCGCATCGATCTCTTAAAACTTGTGCAAAGGACTTCAGCGGTCTTACTGCTGCTACTCTCATTTGCCGCTCTACCGTTAATTGCGGCTGAGGATAACGAGTATAGAGAAGAAGACGACGAGAGCGCTCAAATAGATGCGACGGCGACACAGAAGTCCGGATCTCGCGGCCATGTCGATGAAAAAAAACGCTCACCGTCAGAGACAACGCCTACCACGAATTCACGAGTTGTACGCCGCTTTCATGCCGTACTCGATGAGCTTCTAGCCGAGTTTGGTTATGACGTTAAGATAGGTCAGATCAAAGGTCTATCAAACATCGCCATACGTAAAGTACGCGTCAGTAATGCTATCCCAAGGACTTACGAGGAATATATTGAAACGCTGATCATTGAGCGTATCCGCGAGAATAGCCAAGTCCGTGTCATCGACTGCATTCCCTGTAAGACCAAAACCTCATCGTTAGTGGATGGCAAGTTGATGATCTCGTCACCAGCGACGAACTTAGCCAAACTCGATTCTGCCGCAACGACGCTTGGAATTGAAAATTTCATGGATGTGATCCTCGTGTACCACACGACTCACATGGTACTCGCTGTTAATGTTTTCAATTCTCAATCGAAAGAAACAGTCTGGGCGCGCAGCTACAATAGCGAGACTCTGAAATCACGGTTTCAAAAAATGGCTGTGGACTATAGCCAGGTTGAGCCTAAAAAAATCACGGATGAATACACACCTGAATATCGTTTGATGCTGGGTTTAGGCGGCGCATCGATACCAAACCTCACAGGTAAACCAGCTGATTCTGCCATGCTAAATCTGCAAATCCGCTCAACGGAAAAGTTTAATAATCGTCACAACGAAGTTGGGCTATTACTTTCGATTAACTACGCGGCATCAAAACTGGTCGGAACCGCCACGTCCTCAGGCACCTCCACCACTGATACCGCAACTACCGAAACCACGACGCCGAAACCAAACGCATTCCGTACGGGTATTGGTCTTTATGCCTTTTTCTCTTACCTTTTTGTGGGTCAGGTCGAGTCGTATAACGATATTCGGACGGGGCTCGGTTTGGGACTAGGCACACTCGTAGCCACGGGCTACCTCGCACCTGCGGCCCGCGTCGGTATCGACTTTTTTCTCGGACGACGATTCTCTCTATCGTTCTATGGCAACTACATCCGGCCAGCATCGGTCAATGTCAACGGAGCCACTGCTAAAGTCAACGGCGGCCGTGGTGCCGATGTCGTCTTTTCGACCAATTGGTAGGCGTGATGGACTTTAACCATAAAGGTAGCACGTTACGATTTTGGGGAGTGGCCTCGTCGCACCTGCTTGTCTCAGTTTCGTCACTATACTTAGTGACGTCATGCGCTGCTAAAAACAGCATCTTTGGTGGCGACCCCGAGACCGACACAGCCATCGCTTACCCCTTTGTGGCGGAATCACCTGTAATTGGTAAAGACGGTCCGGGTGAATCATTCGTTATTAAATCTGCCGTCGGTGATAAAGAGTACAGTATCGAAATTCCTGGTGCCGCCAATGACTACGATGTCCAGGTACCCATCGCCGATATTGGCGTTACCGATCCAGATGTCCTGAGCGGCAAAAAGTCTAAAGACACACCTAATCCCGTCAGCACCGACCGTGAAATGCTTGCCAACATGCCTCGTATTGACCGAGAGCACCCTACAGATACCGCACTTGTCGACTCCGCCTTTGGGGTTGGCAGTGCTGATGGTCCTAAACAAGCTCCGAGCTACACGTTGGGACTGGCAAAAATAAAGGAACTGTTCAAAAGACGGCAATATGAGCTAGCGCTCGTCGAAGTAAATAGCCTCTTAACCTTTTACGCCAATAGTCCTCAGTTGAATAAAATGAAGGGCACCTTACTCTTGCGCATGCACAACCAGCCACTTGCCGAAAAGTCGTGGATAAGAGCCCTTGAGCTAGATCCGGATGATCGGCAACTCAGGGCCGCTTTAGAGCGCCTGCAACGGCGCATGGTGAACTCTGGACGGGCCTTCGGCCCTACCCGCCCACAGGGTCCGCCGAAAGGGATACCCACTCCTATAGGCTCACCACCACCGCGGGATGAAGGCGTGCTATCGGGGGGCGCCAGAGTCGGCAAATAATCAAAATACTTCGGTACAATTACGCTTAGGACGCAAGGCTTCGCAGCGGGTTCTTACCTGAGCCACTTCATCTTTACTCAAAGATTTAACTTTAGTGACTTCAAGCTGAAAAGCCGTCCGCCCGGTCATTTTGAGCGTTCCCTCAACGGCGTAAAAGTTGTCTCCTTGTGCCCAGGTATTCTCACGGCCGTAAAGACGCACCTGAATCTTCTCGTTTTGCTGAAAACGACGCCAAAGTCCTTCAACTGCCGGGGCTTTTCTGAGTTCGATCACATAGCCAACATCAGCGTCGCTAACTCCAGCTACCTCCCAGTACTGCACGACAAAAGGCGTGTAGGCCGCAAGCTTCATAGTCGCAGGCAACTCATAAGCCTGAGCAATCGTACTCTGAGCTATCTCGCGCGTAGAGGGTGACATCGTACAATCTGTACCAAGTACAAACACGATCAAGTTTGGATTATTGTAGTGCCCCTTAATTTCTATGCGACCGCTACCTCCGGTGCAGGGAAAGCCCATGGCCAAGTAAGGCGAACTGCGCTCCACGCCGCGCTCGCCAGCTGGGGTCACACAAGGCTTCAAGATTTTCGTGAGAACCAGACTCTTGCCAGTCAAGATCACCGGTGGTTGGCTCGGCAACTTCGGGACCTGCACGCAGTTGGCGTCGACCACCGACTTGGTGTCTTGATCCCCACCTGCACGCGGCGGCGCTTTGATCGCCCGATCTGCACCTGCACCCTCAGCTTGCGGCGTCTCAGCACCGGCAAGCACCGGCTCAGTGGCTTTGGCCGCTTTATGTTCGCAGCCTAAGAGCAACAAAATTAGCACTAGCTGAAGCCGCTTCACCCCTCACCCCCAGTCCACAGTTGTTGCTAATCTGACTCCGGAGCTCCGCTCCTACCGCCCCGCGACGGACGCTGCGGCTAAATTAAATTATTCCCCAATTTCGGTACTTTAGGCAATCTGACTATCAGCAGCCTTGAGCAAATTATAGATCCCAGCCACACCAAAACTGAGCACGGCAGGCTCCACCCAGAAGCTGACACCACGCGGCTCAAGTCCGAGTAGCCAGGGCTCGGCATCACCATAGGCAAAGAGCCCCTCGAGTAATTGAAAGTCGAACAAGTCACTCATGAATCCTGCCGTGGCTACGATCACGAGCGTGACCAAATTGAGCCAGCTCCACTCGAAGAAACTAGGCAGTCCAGCCGCTGGAGAAACCGTAGCGCACACGATCAAAACCAACAAGCTGGCTGCCAAATGGGTGTCCAGAAAGCTGAGACCGTGCCACCACCAGACGACAGCTTCGAGCTGACCAGCTGCCCCTTTGCCGGCCATGCCCTCGAGTTGCCTGATGCTCTCAGTGCCAAGCAGCAACCCGACTGCTAACAACAAGACGCCGCCTATCAGCGTCCCTGAGGCTAGCCAAATCCAAGTCCACCGCAGCCAGCGCCTTCGCCAATAGGCCCACAGAAGAAACGGTATGGAGAGCGTCCGAAAGAGCCCGCCCGCCTTAAAGTTCAGGCGCCAGCCAGGGGGCTGAACTGGCGGAAACTCAAGACCGAGAAACCACCGAAGTGACCGCGTCGCGCGACTAAAAAAAGCACCGTGTTCGGCAATCTCGGACCAATTGGAACTCCCACGCCGATCGAGACCGCGTAAAATCCGCTGGCGCCGGCTCACTACGCGTAGGCGCTTTACTACCGGTCTTGCGATCTGGCGCCTGAAAAGAAAGCCCATGATGAGCACGAGGGGAAAACATAAGAACAAACTGATGAGACTGCGATCGGCTACCATGGCCAGAGTGGCTGCCGCCACGGCAACCAGGGCAGTTATGATCGCTCCAGTCCGCAGAAAATGTGCCAGCGCTGTCAGCCACAGCGTAAATCCAAACATAGCCAGATAATCGGGACTTAGGGTGCCTATAGACGACTGCAGCCGCCCACGGCTTAGCAACATTCCGGCAACAACCAACGCAACCGTCCACGAGCTGCATATAAATCGTGTCATTAATGTTGCTAAGAATATAGTACTAACTAATAGAATCTTATTTACACTCAGCAAGTGAGCGTCCACCTGCTGACCCCAGCGACACACACCGTAGACCACCGCATCATAGCCCAAAGGGGCGAGCACCTCCTTCAGGGCAAGGCTACGAATGGGCCGTATGCGCTCCCGCTCCATGATGTCGGGAGACACGGCAAGAATCGGTGTTGCGGTGTAAACGAGTTGTCGACTACCCAAACAATCGCGACCACTTAGGGCCTTGACGACCTCACTGACGGCCAGCCCTCGGACGCTGTACTGCAACGGATAATGCCGCAGTTGCAGCCATACCAGCCGCATGAGAATTACTACTAGCAGGACGAGCGGCACCGCCACTCGCAACCGACTCATGCTACGGCCAGCTATCATCCTTGACCTCATGAGACTCCCACTCTAATATTTTCGCTGTAATCACATATCTTTATGATAAAGTAACAATAACGATTTTATTGCAAATTGAAACTTGACATTATAAAATCATTCTTATAAGACGCCGACCATAAAGTGGTAGAAGTAGCTTGCGCGATTTTGAAGATTGCGTATAGAACAAAAGTTGTAAACGGACAGTTTTCAATACGGTAGTCCTAAAAGTTGACCAGGCGGACTTTTTAATAGTCCAAATGGCTGGCAAAGCACTGGGACGCAAGATTTTAACGGCCGGTATGGGAATCGGCAATCGGGGAGGGACAATGGCATCGGTAGAATTGCGACCTGGCGACACGCTGAACATCATCTGGAGCTCGGTTCAGGACACGCCGCTAGGAGTCAAAGAAGTCGAATCCAAATTTGCCTACTCCTACGATGAGTTGCTGGCTCGCCTTAAGGCTAAGGGCCGTGCTGGCAAATCACGGCGTTCGGGCACCAGTGGCGCTCGCTTTAGCCGCGTCGTCGCCTTGGCCGCTAACGCCATGAAAAAGGGCAAATGGTCGACCGGTGCTGATATCGATCGCGACGAAGTCTTCAATAAACTCATGAGTCGTTTTGGTGAGCTCGATGCCACCGAGTACGGCAACATCACCGGTAACGCCAAGCAGTCCCTAGTGGCGCTTTATCAAAATAAAAACATCCTCAAAGGCAACCAACGCAAGGACTTGAAGGATGCCATCGATGCCATCGGACTCGGCGACCAAGTCTGAATCATCGCCAGCCCGGCAGTATATCGTCGGGATCAATCACCTCGGCCTAGCTCCCAAAGACCCGGAGCGGGCCCGTTGGTTTTTCCAGGACATCTTAGGGTTACCGCATCTCGGTGACGAATTAGTGAACGAACAGCAGACATTGACCCGGATGTTTGCGGCGTTCGTTTCGCCCCCCGACCCGGTTGAGCGCCTTGAGATCTTAGTGCCATCGCCCGAGGGGGCCGGTGCCGTAGGTGCATTCTTGGCCAAAAAAGGTTCTGGAATCCATCATTTAGCGCTGACAGTCCGCGACCTAGACACGCTGATCGCCCATCTTATCAGTAAGGGTGTACGTATGGTCGATCAGGCGCCTCGCAACGGTGCGCACCAGACCCGCATTGCCTTTGTCCACCCAGAGTCTACAGGGGGCCTCCTCATCGAACTCGTTGAGCCCCGACCTAGCGCAAAGGTTTGACTGAAGAGCGCCGCACCCGTTAAACTATTATGTAATCATATCAACAACATAATAGGTGCGTGTGCATGCGTATTCGACTACCCCGCTTGCCGCTCATGTCATTCACTGCAATCGCGCTCGTTGTGGCCGCGGCAGCATTAGTGACGGAACAAAATTTACAGCAGCGTCGTGCAGATATTTCCGCTGCGCGAACGACGTATCTTCTAGCTATCGCCGATACGAAAAATCAGCTGCTGAATAGCCTATCTAAAGTGACGGGCGACGGTACCTTAGTGCAAAACATGAACTGGAAGCTGCAGCATTCGGTGAAAGGTAACCTCGAGGGTAAGCTGCAAAAAGGCTCACTCGATCAAATTGCCATCATCAGTCGCGGCTGTAATGAGATTGGTCATGCTGCCTTTAATCACATGGCACAAGTGCCATGCCCCTTCGAGGCGCCACTGGTCGGACATTTAGACGAAGTCTTTTGGACCACGGCAAAAGGTACGCCCTTGCTCGCACTGGCGCATGGGCTAGGTGGCTTCGAGGGTACAGAGATCATAGCTATCGGTGCCGTGCACCTCGACGAACAATGGCTCGGTATGCACCCGCAACTTGCACTCGCTATTGAGCAACTTGGTTTGCAGATCAGTGATGCGAATGGACTTGCTCTCGCTGAACCCTCCTTAGATCTGGGTGGCGCTCCCATGCCCACACTCCGCAGCACCAAGTACATCGACCGCTTTATTCTGACCGCTACCAACAGAAATCTGTTTCTCAGCAACATCGCCTTTTGGCCATGCCTGGGCATCGCACTCGGCTGTCTACTTATTGCGATGGGGCGTGAACGCGCCAACCGCCTCGCTGCCGTGCGGGGCCTCACAGACTTTGTTAATTGGTGCTGCACCCTCACTCCGTCGAGTGAATCTATTTTAGCTTCGAGCAGTAAGCAGGAAAATTCACCGCTGAACTTGGCGAAGAAATTGGTCACCCATGCCCTGCAACTAAAGTCGGACGCCATCGCCACGCAGGACCAGAAAAAATCTGCTCTTTCCGACCAGGTAACTAAGCAAGAAGACGAACTACAAAAATTGCGTGGACGCCTCTCCGAACTTGCCGAATTAGATTCGCTTGCGCTCCAGCTGCAACACAGCACCAGTGCATTCCTCAAGCAAATGGAGCAATTTCGTGGTGAAACAGACGATCTCACCGCAGGTATTCTGACTGCACTGAGCGAACGTGGTCACTCACTACGGCTGTTTCTCGACGAATGGCAGCAGGGGATCAACGAGCGTGGCGCACGTAAATTCATCCGCGGATTGGCAGAAACGCAAATCATGGACGACGATGGAGTCACCGAGCTTGATCGTCAGTTGGGATACCTAATCGCAGTTTGTAGCGAAATCGGCGACGTCACCCACCATGCCAGACAAGTGGGCCAAAAATTAATCACACAAGCAAATCTCGCCACTAAGATGGCAGGCCTGTGGCATGGCCTCGCCATGAAAACACATGAAACCGAACCTTGCGAAAATCTCCAGCAGCCGATTGACGAGGCGCAGACACTGGTCAGACTCGCACCGGGGCTCAAAACCACAAAGTTCCTGAACCCAAACGCGGAATCACTACCGAAAAATCTTCCTGAGCTACCACGGACGGTATGGGTGTCGGCTCTTTACCATGTCTACTTGGCTTTAGCCGACTTGGCCCGCTCCTCCCAGTCAGGAGTCGTAAGTCGCATTCGCACGGAAGCAGAAAAGTCGTTACTTGTGATCCAAGTGGCGACTCAGAGCGGAACAGACACACCTAAACGTAGCGACAAACAGGCTTATCATCTAGACATAGCGCGTGCGATTCTGTCGCCTTTTCAGATTGCACTGACAGTGCTACCGGCTCTAGAGGGTCCATATCCCGTGGTGCTTTCATGGCATAACAAATCGGGAAAACGACCGAGAGCAAATACTACTGATCTACTCACAAGAGTAGAGCAGGCGCCTGGTCAAACCCGGGCCCTGCCATCTGCCAACACTTAGTGGCTGGAGTCGAATAAACAGCTGAGTTTGCCAAAGCGACGCAGGGTCGCAGCGACCGACGGCCACCTATTCGTATGGGAACCCTTGTCCTCATCGAGGAAATCGATGCCTTTACGATCAGCCTCGCGCTGTAGGTCCTTCCAACTGTGATCATCGTAAGCCGGTAGTTTGACGTTAGCCTTCACTACCTTGTGTGCACTTACCTCACGATCGATATTGAAGATCCGGTAGCAAATGCTGTGGTGCGGATCTACGAAACCACCAACTGGTACGAAGACATACTGACCGTCAGCATCGTGCCACTTATTTTTCATCAGTTTTTCGCAGTCCTTCTCGCCCAGCGACATGCCGTGCAAGGAGCTCTGCTGGCCCTTACCAAGGGAGCGCATCGCGTCAGTCACAGCGACAGGGTCCAGACCGATCTTGGCGGTAACTTCGACCGCGAAGTCATCTGCTTCTTGCTCGTATGTGTACTGCCCCAGACGCTCCTCATGGGCCTTCTCGAGCACGGTAACTGCATGGTCTTCAACTGACTCGAGGGAACGATTGAGTTTTAGCACTGCATCAGCCACCGAGCTCTCTACTGATTCCGCGCTGCTTGCACCGACTGAGTCGGCAACGAACAGGTTGAGCTCTGCTAGGGCCGTTTCCGAATCGGGTGTCACATCGGCTAACCACTTCGGCCACGTCGGTTTTGCCGCCAGATCTTTAAGCGATGCCCAGCTGTACCCGCTACCAGCGGCGAAACCCATGGAGCCGCCAAATTTAAGCGTCTTCAGGCAGGCGAGTGCTGCGCTCTCAAACGCGAGGTAAGCTTCTGCCTGTCCTGGCTTTAGATCCTTCTGGATGGGGAACATGCCCATGGTGTCTTCAAAACTGTAGCTCGTCGCCTCGACGTAAGCTGCCTTACAGGCAGGGGATGCTGTCCGCGACTTAGCAACGAGTGACCCGACCAGGAAGTAGTAATTGGAACGCAGCTGCTGTCCCTCGACTTTAACGAAATAAGTACTGCGGTCCAACACCTCGGTAGCCTTTACAGCCTGGGTACCAAGTTCGGCAAGCTTAGGCTCCGCTTGGGGCCTGTGATCGATATGCTCCGGGGTCTGTGTGTAGAAGAAACCGTAGTCAGCCTCGTGCGCTGTCACATGCGCGCGGTAATAGTGGCCGAGTTCGTGAGTAAGTACGGAGGCGAAGGCAGCCTCGGACATCATTGAAAGAATGCCGGAGTGAACGGTCACGTGATTTGCCGTCTGCAGCAAGACGATGCCATCAGCGCCAGAGACAGAACCGAGTGACGAGTCTACCTCGCAGGCCTTGCCCACGATCAGAGCACCATCACTAGCAATCGAGAACTTGCAACCGTTTGGCGAAGAGGCATTGAAACGCGCGACGAGTTGCTGCAGCGTCTCCGCTGCATCCTGCGTGCTGGCCCCGTCGATACAGGGAGCACCAGACTCCCAGGGCTGGACCGACCCGAGGCGGCTTTCAATGATCACTTTGGATACTGAAGACCCGGACCGGCGGCGGGGGCTGACACTGTCGCCGAACCGCACCGGAACGTCGTAGCAAGAAGGCACAGGGGCCACAAATGCATTAGGATCCGCCTTGGTGATCACCTTGGCGCGGGGCTTTGGCACATTAGCCAGCTCGTCAGCATGGCGCGACCGCATGGTCGTGTCAATGCGATCGACCCATGATTGCACTCGCTCGGTCAACTCATGGGTAGACGGTAAAATCGCATTCTGAGGGATCCCAAGGATCACTGCCATCACGTCGCTATACTCTGCATCACTGACGTCGCGCCAGTTCCATGCTAAAGAATTGCGAACCGGCTTGGCGGCATCGTGCTTAAGCGCGCTACGGGAGTTGTCGCTAGCTCCACATGCGCTACAAATAATGCTCAAACCAACGCTCAGAACAGAGTTCCTGACTACTGCATGCGCAGTGCCTTCTTTGGCGATGCGATTTGGATTGAGCATGATTACCTCTGGTGGTTCGGGCTCAGCGACTGGTACAAGTTGATCTCTGGGAGAATATGACTGACTGGCCAGTTATATGTAATCGTCCGGTAAATGAAAAGACTTTTTTGGCATTTTTTCTAACTCAATTTGGGTTTTTACTAATTCTGCGAGAGGGGGGCATGATGCTCAAAGATTTTGGGGACTTAACCATCAGCCACGTGGTCGCTGCGGCCGAAGGCGGCGTCATCGGCCGCTCGGGGGAATTGCCTTGGCATATTCCTGAAGACTTCAAGATATTCAAGCAAGTTACCATGGGCAAAATCATGGTCATGGGCCGAAAGACCTTCGAATCCATCGGACGCCCTCTACCCGGCCGCCTCAGTATCGTGATCACAAGAGATCCAGGCTGGTCCGCCCCTGCCGGTGTCCATGTGTGCCAGTCGGTTGAAGAGGCCCTCGCCCTCTGCCAGCAACTCAAGACCCAATGGGGCAGCGAAGTCTGCATTATCGGCGGCGGCCAGATTTTTGCCTCAACATTCAGCGTTGTGGACAAAATTTACTACACTGCCGTCCATCTACGAATCGCCAATGGAGACACCTTCTACCCGGAAATAACGCCCGAGGTATTCCAGCTTACCCACGAACAGCCAAGCACCGGTGACGTCCCTTTTACGTGGCGCATTTACACCCAGTGTAATAGGGGATAAAATCAATTATTACAGGTGGTTAATATTCACAGACGAGCCGCACTTTAGTTTTGCCCAATTTGTGCCGACAGGAGAGGCTGACGGGGGGGAGCGGCATGCGCGAAGTTCGCATCAAGGAGTCCACACGACAGAGATGTTCCATCGTGCAGCTGGACGATGTCAGCCGACAGAAGCTGGTGCCAGTAAGCTTGGAGCTATTCCACTTTCTTTACCAGGTTGAGAATCTGACTTTCAGTGTGTACTGCCGCATTCAAGACGTCCTCATCGAGTATGTGAAAACCGGACCGATGGTCAGGGAACACCTCGATGATCTGTGGGAACTGATGAGACGGCCTGAGACGGACTCGGACATCTGCATCCGAAAGGCCGACCAAGCTGCTTTTGAGCACGTAATTTCCACCATCCGCCAAACCAAACTAGCAGCGCTTTGTAAACAGTTACCAGATTTAGACCAAAAAACTCTCGACGTGTTTGCCCAGCTAAGCTCGGCCAGCCAGATGATTGTCGCCGGCGGGATTGATGCTGAAGTTGCAAGACAAGTTAAGGCAAGCGCGGCCTATTTAGTTTCCAATGCCATAGATAGCGATCTCATCGTGAACACGCTGAGCAGGATGATCACCTGCGACCCCACGCTGTACGATCATAGTGCAACGGTATCAATGTTGGCCTCGGCAATTGCGCTGCGGTTGCTGCCCAAAAAACTTTCAACCAAGGAAGCCGAACTCGTCGCTCAATGCGCCCTCTATCACGACGTGGGTAAGACCTGCGTACCCAATGAGATCCTAAACAAACCTGGAAAATTTACCCCAGCTGAATTCGAAATCATGAAGCAGCACACCACTCATGGCCACCAAGAACTGACCAAATTGATGGCAGAAGGAGTAGTGATTGACGAACTCGTGGCGCGTGTCGCCCTCGAACATCACGAGCGATGGGACGGCAGCGGGTATCCATTCAAAAAACAAGGGCCTCTCGAGCAAAATCCCGAAGCAGGAATTCACCTTTACAGCCGGATTGTGATGATTGCTGACGTTTACTCAGCGCTGCTCATGAAGCGCGTGTACAAGCCCGCTTTCGAACCCCAGGAGGCCATTACGATCATGGCCAAGGAATCCCGCGGCTACGATCCCGACATCTTCAGCCCGTTCCTGAAATGTGTCGTACGCAGTTTAAATCGCACAGCTGGCAATTCAAGTCGCTTACTCGTCATATCTAAGGACGGCAAGCTGACTGAATGGCAAAACACGGCCAAAAGCGCCTAATCAGATTGATACCGGCGCCTTGATCGGCGCCTCGGGCTCATAATCGCTCAGCTCAAAATCATCGAAATTGTAAGCGTAAATGGACTCTGGATGACGCCGGAACTTCAGTTGCGGTAGAGCTTTTGGGGTCCTAGTTAATTGCAGTTGCACCTGCTCCAGGTGATTTTTATAAATGTGGACGTCACCGCCAGACCACACAAACTCACCGGGCTGAAGCCCAGTTTGCTGCGCCAGCATCAAAGTCAGCAAACTGTAACTTGCGATATTGAACGGTACGCCAAGGAACAAGTCAGCGCTGCGCTGCGTTAACATGCAAGACAGACGCCCCTGGGCAACGTGGAACTGAAAAAAAGCATGACATGGCGCTAGCGCTCCCTTACCCGCGCGCACATTGTCATGCGGTGACATTGCCGGATCCGGCAATGTCGCAGGATTCCAAGCGCTGACTATAAGTCGCCGACTGTCAGGACGTAACTTAAGCTCATCCACGAGCTGGTCGATCTGATTGATCTCACGTCCGTCATGAGTCTTGAAATGTAGCCAATTGACGCCGTAAAGCGGACCGATACTCGGATAGGTACTTCCGTCCGCACGTTCAATCTGCGTCTCCCACTCTCGCCAAATAGAAACGCCGTGATCCTTTAAATACGAGGTGTCATCGGTACCTTTGAGGAACCAAAGAAGCTCGTGCGCGATACTTTTGAAGTGAACTTTCTTAGTGGTAAGAAGCGGAAACCCTACATTTAGGTCAAAACGCATCATCCTGCCAAACACCGAAAGCGTGCCCGTCCCGGTTCGGTCGGATTTATCAACGCCAAATTCCAGCACATCGCGCACGAGATCCAAATACTGCTTCATCTTCGAAAGCCCTCAGTCAACCAATGCTCGGCCGCTAGACTATCACGGTTCCATATGCGGCGGTCCAACTAATTGGCAAAGTTACCCGACGCGGTTGAACCATCACAACTTGTAGGTCCCACCCGGCGCGAACCGCGGAGAAACACGTGTAAAAGCTGAATGGCAGCCGGCGTGACGCCGCTGATACGCGAGGCCTGACCAAGAGTCTCCGGGCGTTGCCGTGCCAGCTTCTCCACAATCTCCCGCCGTAGTCCTGGGAGGTCCCCAAAGGCAAAATCAGACGGAATGCGCACGCGATCTAGATTGGCCTCATCTTTGATCGTCCGAAGTTCACGCGCGATGTAGCCTTCGTACTTAAGCTCGATACCCAAACGGCGAAGCACCTGCATCGAGAGTCGGCCCAATTCGGGTACGAAGGAAACCAAGTCCGTGGGTTCAACTGCGGGACGACGCAGGATTGTCGCAAGCTTGGTGCCATTATTGTCCTTAGCCTCCAGAACGGCTGCCGGTAATGGATATGCGCCGATGCTAGTGTCCTTGGCGAAACTGATGGCCTCAGCAAGCTCTTGCTCCCGCGCACGATATGCAGCATAGGCTTCGGCTGTCACCAAGCCAGCGGCATAGCCCTTGGCCGTAAGTCTCATGTCGGCATTATCTTCGCGCAGATGTAGCCGATGTTCAGCTCGCGATGTGAACATGCGGTAAGGCTCGGCCGTACCGCGGGTAATCAGGTCGTCAATCATCACGCCGATATAGGCCTCAGAACGCCCAACAGTCAGCGGTGGTTTACCTTGAGCGGAAAGAGATGCGTTGAGCCCTGCAACGAGACCCTGAGCAGCCGCTTCTTCGTACCCAGTGGTGCCATTTATCTGACCCGCTAGGTACAGACCCTCAACGCGTTTGGTCTCCAATGTGGAGCCTAGTTCGGTCGGATCGACGAAGTCGTATTCAATCGCGTATCCGGGTCGGATAATCTCTGCCCGCTCCAGGCCACGAATAGTGCGCACAAATTCGAGCTGACACGCCAAGGGCAACGAAGTCGAGATCCCGTTGGGATAAACCTCACAGGTGTTGTAACCCTGCGGCTCCAGGAAAATCTGATGGCTCAACCGATCGGGGAACTTGACGATCTTGTCCTCAATCGATGGGCAATAGCGGGGTCCGATTCCGACAATTTCACCGCTGTAAAGTGGAGACTGCGACAAGTGCTTCCGTATGACTTCATGAGTCGAAGCATTCGTGTGTGTGATGTAGCAAGGTAGCAAAGGCTGCTTAATCCGGTCGTTGGCGAACGAGAATGGGATGATGTCGTCGTCCGAATGCTGCGGCTCCAAAATAGACCAATCGATCGATCTGGCATCAAGTCTTGGGGTGGTACCCGTTTTTAGACGGCCAACGCGAAAGCCGTAGTTTCTGATGAAGTCAGCAAGTCCGAGGGACGGTGCGTCGCCGGCACGTCCAGCTTGGATTTTAAGCGAACCGATATGGATCAGCCCGTTGAGGAAAGTGCCGCTAGTAATGACCACCCGCTTGCTGCGGAAGGCACCAAAGCACTTAGTCTCAACGCCAATGATACGGTCGCGATCACCGCTAAGACCCTTGTCAACTAGGAGGCCCTCGACGCTGTCTTGCCGCAGATGTAGACCTGGAGTGCGCTCGAGCACGTGCTTCATGTGAAGCCGGTAAAGCTCCATGTCGGCTTGGGCTCTAGATGACCAGATAGCCGGTCCCTTTTTTCGATTCAGGACCCGAAACTGGATGCCGGTCGCGTCGATGGCCTTAGCCATCTCACCGCCCAACGCGTCGATTTCCTTAACGAGGTGACCTTTCGCTGTACCCCCAATCGCCGGATTACAGCTCATCGCCGCCACCCGATCCATCGATTGCGAGACCAACAACGTTTTCGCGCCGCTGCGCGCGGAGGCAAGTGCAGCCTCACACCCAGCGTGACCACCGCCAACGATTATTACATCATAAATTTCAAATGATTGGCTCACAGCGCGACCTCAAGGTTGAGGCGGCGATTGTTATACCCGATTTTGCCGGCTGTCTACGGCGAACTGTACTGATCTACTTGGTTGGTGATTTTAAATGGTAGGTCAATGAAATTGCAGTGATCGCCCACAATTTTGCTCCCACCTTAGCCATTTATCCCTAACAATCTAAATTGACTCCGATAAGAGTTACAAATCACCATTAGTGTAGATCAGTTTTCGCGACCCCCAATGCGACACCACGTTCTAAGCTCTCCGTGGTGCTTCGGCCGTAAAATAGACATTGGGCTGGGTCAGCTGAGCAAACGCCCCCTTGTTGCATCTGCCCAAAGACAGCCAAGACCAAGGCCCAACCTGGGGAAGGGTAAGCCTCAAGCTGAGCTCGAGCGAAGTTGTAGCGCCCATCGTGAGCGTTTTCCACGGTACCGCCAGTCTCAAACATGAACGAGAGATCTGTGCCAATGTATCCTGCCGAAACGCCCGCACCAACGAGGCCGTAACGGTCCTTGAACAAGGTAATTTGCGAGTCGGGACTGGCAACGAATGTTTTTTCCACGTACGGAAGTTGCGTAACCGCTCCGGTACCCGAAAACGCGAGAATCACACGTTCAATGCCCAAAAAATCCAACAAATTATAACCGATACTTAGATCACCCACGAACCTTGACTGGTCAATTCGCTGACTCTCCGTCCCGAGGTTAGCGGAGATTCTCACGTCGCGGCTGTTCTGATGCTCATGATACCGAAGAGCGCCACTCAAAATCAGCCCTCGGTTGGGGTTGACCCAAAAGCTAGCCCCACCCCCAAATTGTTGAACCGAGGAATCTACTGTCATCGCAAGTTTCTGAAACTTCAGATCTTCACGTACAACTATTCCAGAAACAGTCGTCAAAAGTCGCCGGCTTAATGCGGTCTCCTGCGGCTCGTAAGTCGTCAGCAGTCGTGTAGGTGGGGCTGAGACTACGGGCGCGGGCAAGGGCGATGGAGGGGTGGGCAGTGGCGGTAAGCCCGAATCAAGGGTCAAACTAGGAGTCAGTTGGTAGTTTCTTGTCGTCCGCACCTCCTTAAAGAAGGGTACGACCTCCAACACTATGACGTTCTTGGACGTAGGAATGACCATTGAAGCCGAATCAAGAGTCATGATGCGCGGCGTCAAAGCATTCTCTTGCAGGTAAACTTTGTACCGATCGGATCCCCTCACGGGATCCCAACTAATTTTTGCGGGCTTAACCCGTTCTAGTCCTGGATCTATGACAGCGAAGGAACCAGAAGCCAAAGCGCTGACTTCCACGCGATCGGAAACACTCGACTGAACTCCACGACGCATGAGTCGCCAGTGGTAAACGCCCTCGCGAGGCGCAGCCCAAGAAAAACCACTGCTACGCACAATGGTTCGCAACTGGATCATTGCAAAACCCGGCGAGTCAGCGATTTCGAGGTCGTAGGTCTCGCCATTCTCCAGAGGTACATCCCAAGCAATGGATACCGGCAATGAAGCGGCGAGACCAAATGGCGCCGCCAAGCTGAGAATTAGCCAGCCAGCCAAGATGCACCCAAACGTACAGGCTTTCTTGTATTCGCGCTGAATGTTGGATATTGTGTGGCAAATACTCAAGGTTATCCGCACCATGTGGACCTCGAAACTGGGCGTTGCATAGTGAACGTTGGACAGGTATCCAACAGAGCCAAGAGTTCCAACTATTGTAGCAATTCTTTAAGCAGGAAGGATTAGCGATGGGAATGTTTGACCAAGTAGGCGACATGGGCCACGAGCAGGTCGTGTTCGTGCAGGACAAGGCGACGGGTCTTCGCGCCATTATCGCCATCCATGATACCACGCTTGGACCAGCGTTGGGCGGGTGTCGTCTTTGGAACTACGAATCTGACGAAGAAGCGCTGACGGACGTTTTACGTTTGTCTCGGGGAATGACATACAAAAACGCTGTCGCGGGACTTAACCTGGGCGGCGGTAAAGCTGTGATCATAGGTGACCCCAAGACGGTCAAATCAGAAGCCCTTTTCCGTACCTTTGGAAGATTCATAAACAATTTGGGCGGCCGGTATATCACAGCTGAAGACGTGAATATTAATACTCAGGATATGGATTATGTTGCTATGGAGACCCGCTACGTTAGCGGGCTTGCCAACCGTGATGGATCGGGTGATCCGTCACCGGTCACTGCGTTAGGCGTATTCCACGGAATTCGGGCCTGCGTGGAGCACAAACTACGTAGAGACAATTTGCACGGTCTCAGAGTGGCTGTTCAGGGGGCCGGAGCCGTGGGTCGCTATCTCTGTGGCTATTTGCACGCGGCCGGAGCTCAACTTGTTGTGGCTGATATAGACGAAGCGCGCGTTCGGAGCATGGCGGAACGTTACGGTGCCAAAGTTTCCGACGTGAAGGCTATTCATACAGCCGACGTAGATGTATTTGCCCCTTGTGCCCTTGGAGCAGTGCTCAACGACAGGACAATACCAGAAATTAAAGCTCCGATAGTTGCGGGTGGCGCCAACAATCAGCTTGCCAATGAATCACGCCACGGCCAGCAGTTGAGGGAGAAAGGTATTCTTTATGCTCCCGACTACGTTATTAACGCTGGAGGCGTGATAAACGTATTTCATGAGCTAAAGGGTTACAATGCGGATGCCGCCAAGCGTCAGGCAGGTAATATATACAATACGCTACTTGAGGTATTTGCAGAATCCGAGCGACAAGGCCTGCCAACGCACAAGGCATCCGATGTCGTCGCCGAACGCCGCATTCAGTCCATGAGAGCTGCGGTTAGTCTCCACCATAACTACAACAATCAGTTGTGGCTCGCCCGCTAAATACTGATCTACTTAAGTGGTGAAAATCATCATTTAAGGTTTTGAGTTGAGCACCCTAGCCTGATCCGAGTGAATTGCTCGTATTAGGCGCTTTTTTTGCCAGAATTCTTGGTATCTTTTGTGCCTATATGACCAACTAAGTGGATCAGTTAGTGGATGTCCATTGATGTCTTTTCACATGACTCTTTTGATGTGGCAGTTTTACAGCTCCTGTTACGAGGAGCCACTATGTGTCCAAAGTGTGGGGACAATACGCGATCGGTGGTGCGCTGCGGTCTTTACCAAAGAAAAACCGGTCGCATTAAAGTTATCCAAAGATACTTGTGTCGCGTCTGCGGCTCGAAATTCTCAAACCAGACATCCACGCTCACTTATCGTGAGCGCAAGCCTCACCTCACACAAAGCGTACTGCGCCTCTTGATGGAGGGAGTTTCTCAACGAGGAATTGCCAGACATCTGAAATGCTCCCCGATAACCGTAGCACGAAAAATGGTCAGACTCGGTAGGCAAGCGCAGAGCGAGACCGCAGCAACTTCGAGCACCGAGATCAATAAGGCATCAACGCCAATTTCAACAGTGCAGTTCGACGAAATGGAAACTTTTGAACACAGTAAGTGCAAGCCGCTTTCCATTGCTGTCGCTGTAGATGAAAGATCCCGACTAATTATTGCGGCAAGTGTTGCTGTCATGCCATGTCCAGGAAAATTGTCGAAAATTTCCCGAAAAAAATACGGCTACCGTCCAGATCAACGAAAAGAGTGTATGATTCGCGTACTCAGTGAAGTCAGGCGTCTTTGCCCCCATGTCCAAGTGCTGAAATCCGACAAATGCTCAAGATATCCGCGCTGCGTCAAACTGGTTTTCGGTGACAATGTGAGCCATAAAGTATTCAAAGGGCGAAGAAGCAGATCAATCGGGCAAGGAGAACTTAAGCGAGGGCGTCACGATCCTATTTTTGCGCTCAACCACACCTGCGCCATGTTCAGAGATCGGATTAAGCGTTTAGCTCGTCGTACGTGGACTACCACAAAACGAAAAGAGAGACTCGCAGACTTAGTTTCGTTGTATGCATGGTGGCACAATAAACAGTTGATGAGCATCAAAAAATCATGCTCCATGCCCAACGTTTCTCGCTTGCGCAGTGCTGACCTAAACATTAATCCGTGTTGACAAAGTCCTGAAAATTCTCGGCATGTATTTAGCTACTGCAACGCTGAGCATCTCCAGCCGACCACCGAAAACGACGTCCGGCTTTTTCTGCCCAAGTGCTATAATAATTTCTTCCGCGCACTGCATCGCGGACATCGCATTATTGTGCTGTTTGTCAACAACGCCGTAACTACCTCCATCTGCTGTTAAAGCGTTTCGAGAAACATTTGTCTTGACGTACCCAGGATATATCATCGTTATTTTCACGGGTGATTTTGCAATTTCGTTCCTAAGACTTTCGAAATATCCACGCAGTGCGTGTTTACTGGCACTGTATGCACTTCGAGATTGAATACCGAACAAACCTAGGACGCTTGAAACAACAGCCACTTGGCCTGAGTTTACTTCCAACATTTTTCGCAAGATAGGTCTCGTCAAAGCAATCGTGCCGAAAAAATTTACATTCATGATTTTGGCATCGAGATCTATGTTCCCATCACACACCAGATAACGTTGTGATATTCCCGCATTGTTTACCAAAATATCAATAGGCCCATAATTTCGCCAAGCGTCCTCTGCGATTTTCGGAAGTTCTGGATATTTCTCTAAATCAAGTAAAAGGATTTTGTGACGCTCCGGATTCTTGCACGAGTTCAGTACCCCATTGAGCTTCTCGCTGTCCCTAGACGACAGAATTAAACTGGCGCCTAGTTCGTCTAACCTGAGGGCCAACGCCTCACCGATTCCTGACGATGCTCCGGTGATCCAAATCCTCTTGCCAACAAATTTGCTCATTGGGGTTCCTAAAGCGCTCTACTTAAGTGGTGCATATCACCATATTTTGTAAGCGAGATTGGTTATTTGTCAATTCCAGACCGATGTTCTGAAGCGAACTGGCCCCCAACCCGAATTCCGCTTTAGACTTAATCAGATAGGATTGAGTAACACCAATTAAGTAGATCAGTATATACTGAGGAATACGGCTAGGAGGCACCGCGCAATGGCAATGAAGAAAGGTATGGATCAAATTTTAGCCTGGATCATAGCTTGTGCAGCTGCTGGTGCCACCTACGGAGTCGGATACGGGGTTGTGAAAGTTGCTGGTGGCTCTGCACACGGCCATGACGATGAAGAAATTGCTGATACGCCTCACGGCAGTTCCCATGGTGACTCCGATCACGGAAAAGGGCACCACGCCACCACTGACGAGCATGGTGAAAGTGCTCACCATGAGGATACGGGCCATGGAGAATCTGCGGACCATGACAAATCTTCGCACGAAGACAAGCATGATAGCGCCGCGCATCACGATGCACACCAAGACCCGGATCACGGTCATGAACCGCATACGGCAGACACGCACGAGCCTCACAAAGATCACGAAACCCATGACGATTCGCATCATGAGAAACCCGTAGAACACGAGGCTACCAAAGCAGTGCATAGTGATCATGGCGGACACGGGGATCATGGAACGAAGCACTCTCCGCCAAAGGCAAGCAAGCCCGAGTTAAAAAAAAAACACGGCACACATCGATGAAACAGCAGACCCGCGCTGGAACTACCAAGGTAGTACCGGACCTACCGGCTGGGGATCTCTAAGTAGCCGGTTCGAAAATTGCTCGCGCGGCCGCCGTCAGTCTCCGATTGATATCGATGGACCGGTAGCAAATTCAAAACTCCTGCCAATCCGCTTTCACTACAGGGACAGTGACAATATCGTCACCAACTATGCTGGCCAGCTTGTATTGAGAACTCAAAGTGGCAACTACATAGAAGTGGACGGCGATCGTTACGATCTCGACACCATTGTTTTCCACGCACCTAGCGAGCACAAGATCGTAGGAGCTCCATACGATATGGAAATACAGCTAACTCATAAAAGTCTGGAGGGCCAGATCCTGATCTTAGCAGTTTTTATGGAGCGAGAAGCAACAAATCCCTTTCTAACGAACATCTGGTCGAGTATCCCAGCGCCAGGGGATGATGCCTCGGAACCAATTGCACTTGATCCGACGAAACTCCTACCGCAGCGGCGCAAATACTATCAGTACGAGGGATCCCTTACACACCCTCCGTGTACCGAGGGCGTCCATTGGTACGTGATGACCGACCCTCTGCCGCTGTCGGACCGGCAGTTGGCGCAATTCTCACATTCAATACCCTTCAATGCCCGTCCAGTACAGGCCTTGAACGGCCGCAAGGTATCGAGAAGCACCCGCAACTAACAACGTTGTCAGACGTCTCTAGACCCTAAACACATATCCGCTGCGGCGTCATTTTCATTCGCGTCCGGAGTAACTTCAGCGTGGGCCGGCTTATTGACAACCTTAGCCTTGGGGCTCAGCGTCTCTGGTCGCAATTGTTTACCGCTTACTGTCTTATCAGTATACATTCGTCACCTCTCTAGCACCTTCCACAGGATCCTTTAGCTTAAGGTTCAGTGGGTTAGCTAGTCACAGCAGCGGGAAGTCGCAGCTGATACCAAACATTACGCAACATCTATGCCAACTCATCGGCATTCCGATTGCCTTTAGCTCTAGGTCGGATTTTACTTACCTAGGACGCAAACTAATTTCTATGGAACCACCATGGTTCTTTGAGAACACCTCAACTGTCCCATCATAACACCCAATAAGTAGCCTCACGAAAACCGCCAGAACCTCAGCAAAAAATTCAGTGCCTCCAACTTTACGGATCTGTTTTGGACTGGTGGCCGTCAGCTGCTCTAACGCGGCCACTGGCGGAAACAGTTCATGGGAGCGGAACTCCCATGTCAAAACAACACCTCTGTCATCCTGACTCAAAGCTGCGGCGACCATAATTTCGCCCTCGCTACCACGCCGATAAAAGAGTGCTGCCAACGCAATCAAGGCAGCGTTTAAAGCTCTTAGATCGAACAACAACGGGAGTGAAATCAGAGCCTCATCCTTGGCGACGATTGGTTGAATAATTAGCGTAATACCAAGACGCCTCAGAGTATTCGTGGCGGTACCTGCTAGCTCTGCTACGATATGATCAGGTCTGCGTGCTGCTTCGCTTAAAGCACCCTCTTCCAAGGCAGCGGCAATCAAAACACCACGTATCGTTAGCTCTAACTGAGTGGCTAATGCTTCGGCTTCGTTTAAGGTTGAGCCTTTAGGAATATTTTGGACAGTCTTCCTCAGGACATCGAGCATGCCCTGCATTTTTGCAACGGGTGTGTTCAAATTGTGGCTAAGAAGCGAAATAAAATTTGACTTGAGATCCGTCACGTGAGCATGAAGGTTCATCTGAGCTTCCAGACGCCATCTTTGTATCGTAATCCACGATAGGCGCACCAAACCTGCTGCCATTAGAGCGAAGATTCCAAAATACAAACTATCGAACAGCGGCCAATAAAACCCAAACAGCCGGATTGTTAGAGCGTTTAAACTTGGCGCCAACAACGCAAACAGGCAGAACGCGAGAATTGCAGTCAGCACATGCCCGAACAACATGGCTGCTCCTAAACCGATACAGTATACTGCCGTCCAAGAAATAATGGCTTTTGCTTTAGGGATTTGAACCATGCTTTCATCAACTAGCATTTGCGCTATCAATGCCCAAAACACCTGTACGGGCGTGCTGCGCATAGTTTCAGCAACACCGTTGCTAGCGTGATCGTAAACGGTCCTGAGACCGCTGAGATTTTGCTTTAGACCGCTATAATTAACAGATTTAAGTGCCTCTTGTTGGCGTTCAATTTCCGCAGAAACTATGGCCACTCGAAGTTTATTGGGCAATGCATTAATGGATCCGAGTTTACTTAATCGCTGCCGCGAGACACCCTGGGGCGGAGTCAAATTGAGAACGTAGCCGGTGAATCCATTCGCTAGTTGATCACTAAGCCAACCGGAGCCGATAGCCGTGGACGCTAGCCCTGGATTCGCATTTTCGAAGATCCTCTGAACGACCCAACCCTCGTATTCCGGCACATAAGAGCAGTCGATCTGTATCTCTTTGGCCTCGTCACAAGGACTATCGTTAAGCCATACCGTATCTTGTCGTAGCAGGATGGGAATTTGCTCTATTTGCTGGGGCGAGGCGACAAAGAATATTTTAGTTTCGCCAGAGGTAGAGGCTACAACTCTCTGTAACTTATCAAAAACATTATCGTAACTACCGCGCACCTCAGCTTGCCAATGGATGATAACTAGCGGGATTTTAGCAGCACTCAGGTGCTCAATACTATCGGCGTAAAACTCAATGAGTTTATCACCGGTGCTAAGTTCCTCGTCAGTTAATCGCCAGAGTGGCGTGATAATGCGCACCATATCTGGATTGACTGCAGGACGTCCACTGGACTTGACCAAACTGTATTCCATCAACCGCTTCTCTAGCCTAAGGGAAAGCCGCGATTGTCTGGGCCCAGAATAAACAACATAACTTAAAGCTGCAAAAAGTCCTAAACCAAGTGCCAAAGGATAAAGAACATCAAGCCACCATAAATGTTTCCGCAATATTTCGATCATGAACGGCCGGTTCTTTGAGCTCATGACTGTGAATTATCCTCGCCCCTTCTTAGATGCCAAAAGCCGCAGTATAAAAGTGGCACCAGATCCCGGAGATGAAACGACTTCGATATCACCATTCATTTGCCTGGCGAAATAGCGGCTGAGATACAGCCCAAGACCATGCCCTTTACTTTTGTAAACAATTTCATCTTTGATCCGGTAAAATTTTTCAAAAATTCGCTCATGGAATTCGGCATCGATACCTGGACCATGATCCGAGACGCGCATGATGATCTGGCTCTTTTGCCGGACTGCTTCTACTTCAATTTCTCCCCCTCGTGGCGAGTATTTTATCGCGTTACTTACGAGATTATAGAGAATCTGCGCTATTAATGTTCGGTCACCCCGGGCCTCGGCGTCCGGAGTTAGACTAACCAAAAAACTCACCTGCGCCTCCTGAGATCTAAGCTCAAAAAGCCGCAAAACCTCCACTATCACCTCGCCGATGGTTACGTCAGACATGGTGGGTTTGACGTTATCCATACGATTTAGGTAGCCAACGTGTCGCATACCGACCAAGTAATCTTGGAGTTCAACAGCACTGCTAGTAGCTTTTTCTAGAGCCCGAGCGGCTGTCCCAGTCATGGGACTGGACATAGATTTTAAAATCGTTAAAAGCTGATCGTTCAGCTGCAATAATTCAGCAGCAAACCGACTCAGAAATTTATCTTGAATCTCAGCAAGTGCGGCATCCGAGCTAAGCTTTTCTAGCTTGCCAGCGCGCTGCTGAATATCTGCCCTCAGGCGCCAAAATGCACCACAAACAGTCGCGAGCGCAGACCAAAGAGCCGTGTCCGCAAGTGGAATATGAAGGTTTAAATAGGAAAAAAGAGCTGCATGTACAATCAACAAAAGCCCCCAGCTACATACAAAAATCAGACTGGCGGTTCGGATTTCAAAACTCCATGCGACTAGCGCCAAGAGTGAGAGACAAACGGTTTGTGTCAGGTTTACCCAATTTGAAGCGCGCTTGAGATGGGTGTCGTCAATAAGATTTATGAGACCAATAGCTGCCAGATGTAGCACCGGAATACCGCTGCTGAGGTCGGCACCCTCTGGCTGCCACGGTGTATTGACGTAGGTGGCCTCGCGACTATCGAACGTAAACGGTCTAAATCCGGTATAACCGACGAGAATCACCGAATCTGTGAGGTCCACATGTTCGGGATTACTTATGACGGAGCTTGCCGTCAGCTGTATTAGTTCATCTTTATGCGCGTAATTTAGCTCAATGACGAGGGGGTCGCCGCTATGATTAACGCGATTCGGAGATAGCACAGTTTGCTGCGCATCCTTATTGGCAGTTGCCCCTGATTTAAAACGCTCTGCCATACTGTAGACTATATGAGGATAGTCATCAGGCTCTCTAACTAAAAGTTTACGAATCGTCTCACGCCTAAAGTCACGTTTAATATCTGCGCGATACAGGCTATCAGCAGCTGTCAGAAGCAACCTGCTAGCACGGCCGCTCTCGTCATCTGCAATTTTCGAATGACCAAAAGCGCCAATAAAGATGCGTTCGTCACCTTTGGCCAGTGCAGCCAGCTTATCTAAATGGGGATCGTCGTAACTGACAAATTGCGGCGGCAAGATGACACCTATCATCCGAGCCTTACTGTTGAGGAGTCGCTCGGTCAGGTTTATAACTTTCTCTGCCTCCAGCGACTGAATCGGCCGCGCCTGCCACGGCATTGACCCTAAAGCAAGTGAAGTCTGCGGCTCACCATCATCGATGGTTATCAAGAGCACTGGGTTCTTCGGGCGCAGTGACGGTGCTAAGCGTGTCCGCAAATCGTAAAGCTCGTCTTCTGTTCTCGACCTGAGCTCAGTTGCATAGAACACATAGACCAATGACGCGATCACAGATAAAAACAGCCCGCTGATGACGACTGATTTTAGTGATCGTGACATTCCTAGATCGACTCCAGCAACGCAGGGTCTCGCGCCAGTATTGTGGTGTAAACACGCATCGCCTCGATCATCTCGATGGCTTGCAGTCTACAGAATCGGGGGTCAATCGCAAACTTATCCCCGCTGGCGCTCTTATGCTCATGCATACAGCCGCCAGCGCACCATTCACGCATCCAACATGTGTTGCACGGGGCCTTACCTGCCGAACGGAAAGCCGAGACTTCAGCCAACTTGTCATAGGAGAGACCATCGGTGATACCACCGACGCGCTCGCTCTCGTCCTCGTTAAACCGGTGGCAGAGATAAAAACCGCCCGAGACAGATACCGTCAAGTAGTTCACACCGGCGCCACATGTCATACCGCCGGTCTTACCGCGATGAATCATGCGGACCGCTTGTTCTATGTTTTCTAGCTTGAGGAGACGCGCAAAATCACCGGCCGCAATAAAGCGGTCAACGATGCGACGAAGCACGTCACCAAGGTAGGTAATGTCATCGTCACCGAATTCAACGCCACGTTCACTTGTCGCATGATGAGACAGAAATACCTTGAAGTTCTTGGAGTTCAATGTTGCCAGCAGCGCTTCTTCTGCATATGGCAGGGTCGCCTTCGTGACCGTTGCTCTGAGCCTAACATCACGCAGCGCCGCAAGCTGAGTGGAAAAGGCCGCAATTTTACGCTCGACGAGCGCCTCGGAGTTCGTAGCTCTGTCCTTGTTTAATCGCTGTTTCGCATGCATGCCTGGGCCATCGTAGGACAAGTTCAGTGCAAACTTCTTGGCCTTCAACCACGCCATTTTTTCGGCTGTTAGGAGCGTGCCGTTGGTGGTCATAGAGAAGGTGATCGGTAGCTGCTCAGCTTCGCACCAGTTGACTACCTGCTCCATGACCGCAAAATTGAGCATGGGTTCGCCGCCGAAAAAAACTACGTGAAACGAGCTCTTGCCCTGAGCCAAGAGACTGATGGCAGCCTTGGCCGTGGCGAAACTCATCATACCCTTGCTGCCGTAGTCACCCTCGCCAGCAAAGCAGTAGGTGCACCTGAGATTGCAGCCTTGCGCCATATTAAGGGAGATCGCCCTTATGTCGAGTTCAGGCTTTTTCTTGACGGGACGCGGCAACGCCTGGGCAAGGCCATCAAGTTCGGCAGCGGCCGCTGGGTCGTTTACCTCACCGCGCACCTGGGCCACCAAATAGCCTGGAACCTCAAGCACATGAGAGCTCGGGATGTGGAGTAAAAACTGGCCACTAGCAAAGCTGAATGCCTGCCATTCTGGCAGATGAGAGTGGCTGGGATGTTTTTTACCCGCCACCGCCGTATTGATTACTGATCGCTCAAGTGTCATTTGTTTACCACCTCACAGCCAAGACAACGCCGGCCAGACCGCACACCAACGAAATTATTGTCATTTATTTCAGTGGCTTGCAATCATCGCACCACAGCCGGGCCTAACCGGTTGCCATAGCTATAGCAAATCCGATACCAACCTTTGTGGCCAGACGCGCCGCCTAGCGCCGGTGCTTCATCGCGCGTTCAATGGAACGGGCAGCCTCTTTGGCGGCGGCGCTATCCCGCTTGTCGTGCGCTTTTTTACCTTTGGCCACGCCAATTTCCAGCTTGATGTGCTGACCCTTGAAGTACATTTTGAGGGGAACGATGGTGAACCCCTTTTCCTCGGTCTTG
Source organism: Deltaproteobacteria bacterium (assembly GCA_016874735.1). Taxonomy (NCBI): domain Bacteria; kingdom Pseudomonadati; phylum Myxococcota; class Myxococcia; species Deltaproteobacteria bacterium. The sequence goes on along the minus strand of VGTI01000013.1, from coordinate 22,293 downwards.
GTCTCTAACTTAGCCAATTCCTTGCGACTTAACAGTAGCTTCCGGGGGCGCGTCTCGACATGATTGGCGTAGGTTCCGTGGCTATACTTAGCGATATGGGCGTCATGCAGGTAGGCTTCACCGTACTCATCAATAGCGACCCAACCGTCGTTTAGGTTGACCTTGCCCGCTCTGGCCGCTTTAACTTCGGTGCCGGTTAAAACCATCCCAGCCTCGTAGCGTTCACTCACGACGTATTCGTGGAAAGCCTTGCGATTATTGGTAATGATTTTGTTTTCCATGAGCTCCGTACTATGTTAAGCGCCCTGCCAACGTCTTACTGGGTAATCTATTTAGCACATGCAGACCCTAGCGACATCAGACAATGAAGCGGCGACGCACGAATACCGACGCCTCGGTGGTCCTGTGCCAGTAGAGTCCGTAGGCCAGCGGGTTGATGATTACTTGGCGCGGCAGTTTCCTTTCCTCTCGCGCAACGGGTGGCAACAGCGTATTTCGAGCGAGCGCCTACTCGTCAACGGACGGCGCTGCAAGAATGCGGCGCGCCTGAAGTGCGGGGACGAACTGACCCTTTACGCACCAAAGACGGTGGAGCCGGAAGTTGATCGCGCCATTCGCGTCCTATGGCAAGACGGCCCTGTCATGGCGGTATATAAACCCGGCAACCTGCCGATGCACGAGAATGGCCCGTATCGCAAAAATACGTTCACAGAAATTGTATGGCAGGAAATTGGGCGCGAATGGGCGGCGGTCCACAGGCTTGATCGCGAGACGAGCGGAATCGTCATTTGCGGTGCCACAGCCGCAGTCCGTGGTAAACTAGCTACTGATTTTGCCGAACGTCAGCTGCGCAAGGAATACCTGGCGATCGCCCGAGGTCTTCCGCGCTTTGATCATTGGGTAGCCGACGGTGCCATTGGCGATTTAGCCGCGAGTGCGATTCGCATCAAAAAGTGGGTCGTACCCGACGGACTGCATGCCTTGACCGAGTTCTCAGTGCTCGGACGTGGACAGGATGCCTCCTTGCTCGAGGCGCGTCCCAAAACTGGGCGCACCAATCAAATCCGAATCCACGCTGCTCACGCCGGCCACGAGCTTTTTGGCGACAAAACCTATCATCCGGACGAAAACGTCTTCCTCGAATATTTCGAGCGTGGGCTGACGGAAAACGTGGTAGCCCGCACTGGCTGGCGGCGTCTTTGCCTGCATGCGCGCTCACTGGAATTTGTGCACCCGGTAAGTGGCCGTGAGGTGAGAGTTGAAGTCCCCATGCCAGACGACATGGTGGAGCTTTGGGCCCAGCTCAGCCGCTAGGGAGCTGGGCTCAAGGCCCCCCCATTTCATAGCGATCACAAATGTATACCTCTGAACACTGAGGCACTTCTGAGCATAGCTCAGAGCACACCTGGGCACCTCCTGCCGTCCCGGCTCGCGCCAGAGTCGAGCCACCCGTTGCCGCACTTGCAGCCGCACCGCCTACCGCGCACACCAGGCGACAGACGCTGCGATTATGGCACTGCGTGGCGAGATGGCCTGCCTCACAGGCCCCAATCCCCTTGACGCGATGTGAACCACTCGGTGCGCTCTCACCACCGCAACTTGCCGCCAAACAAATAACAACCGTTAATTTAAGCACATGGTGCATCATGATATCTACCACTCAAAAGAATTTAGAGGCACTTTTATAGCGCAAATAGTCAGGTTTCAGCCACTAATCTTTCGTCCCTGCGCGATGACATTTACTGCGTCAAAAAGACGATGTTTAGCGTCCGTCTGGTGATTGGCGTTTAATCCACAGCTCAGACGCAGCGGCATGCAACCGCGTAAAATCAAGACCGACAGGCAGCAAAAGACCGTCGGAGCTGATGTCACTGCTCGTAGTTACAGACGTCAAGATCTGGCGCAAGGACTGCTCGCCCTTTAGCGCCTCAATCGTCAGTATGAGAAATAAACTCTGTTGGTAGGCGCGACCGGCGTTAACGGTCGACAGGGCTAGGTAGGACGAAGCAAAAGAATCGGGTGGCAAAAAGCCCCCAGGCTGCGGCGGGAAGGCAAAACGACCGCAAGAACGGCCAGCGCATGAAAGTCGCTGCGCCACCCCTTCGCCAAACCAGGGCGGTACAGTACGGCTGTCGCCTAGCTGCGCTAAAAGGGCATGCACTAATTCGTGCCGCAGAACTATGTCGAGATCGGCCTTATCGGTCTTCTGTGGCTCAGGGCGCACGGGTATGCGAATGCGTCCGTCGTACAAACCCTCGGCCCACGCCGGCCCCCCACCCGTCACTCCTTGAAAACTAGCCGCTGGGTACATCACCACTTCAATTTGGCTCTGCGGTGCCGGGAGACCAAACGATTCGCGAAATTCATCGGCAGCATCTTCCAGCGCTTGCAGGACAAATGCCACGAGATCCTCGTGATCACCGCTACGGAAGCTGAGACGAAAGTTGCGAGACGCCTCGGTCTGCATGGAGGCGCTCTCTTTCTCACGGCTTTGCATACTCTGCAAGCGCTGCCCTATAGCAGCGCCATCCAGATTTGCCGCAGGATTTTCGGCCAGTGTCTGGAGTTGTTTCAGGATACCGACAGCATCGACGAAACGGCCCTCTGATTCCAGGACGTCAGTGTAGAGGAGTAGCATTTCGCTATCGTTAGGCTCAAGTGCTAGATAATTCAGAAACTGCTCACGAGCGAGGCTCATTTGCTTTTGTTTATAAAAGCAAACGGCCAGGCCTTTGACTGCTGCTGGTGCAGGTGTTAAGGCAACGGCACGTCGCAACCAATCCGTAGCCTGTTCGCAGTCACCTAGGCGTAACTTTGACCAGCCCGCACTTACTAAGATCGACGGCATCTGTTGACTCAGCCAGTGACGAAACGCCACTGACAACTTACTGTCCAACGCCGCAGTATCGGCAAGGCTCAGAGCCCCAGAAAAATCCCCCAGGGCGAAGGCCCCGTAGATGCGCTGCATGGCCGCCTCGTCCTCGGGACCACCGCCCTGAAGCTCGGTCACTTGGACCTTGGCGTCACTTGCCGGTGGTGACAAGACCAAGGTGTCTGCGGGGACCGCGTCCAGAGCTTCTGGCGTATCTTCCGGCTCACGGTTCTGCCGCACGGACCAAGACCATGCAAAGGTGCTAGCGGCACCAATAATGAGGGCAAGGAGCGAAGCTTTAAGGCGCATTGACTTTAGCCGTCAGCGAGCCACTGCGATCCAGGGCAGCGAGTTCAGTGAAGCCACCGATAAACTCGCGACCAATAAAGATCATCGGCACCGTCCGGTAACCACTATTGGCCTCAGAAAGTTCCTGACGTAGCTTAGGATTATGCGTCAGATCGACCTCCTTAAAGGCTAAACCGCGTTGTTCGAGCAGTCTTTTGGCTGCATGACAGTAGGAACATACTAACGTAGTGTAGACAGTAATTTCTTGCATGACTATGCACCCTAGCAAAGTTATAAGGAGGACGCAGATTCGCCCCCGCGGAAATCTCGCCTATCATCCCGAAAATGAGGATAAGCATGCAAGCCGAATTAAGTGCGGCGCTGCTTGGCCTAAGGGCCGCGGCTGATCTTGAAAATGAGAGTGAAACCGAAACCTTAGCACGCCTAAGTGTAGAGCCGCTCGGGCCATCATCGGTGTTGGCCAAGGTCGCATCCGATGGGCTCAGCCTCGATCAAAAGCTAACCATCGAGCGCGGCCTCAAGGCTGCGAGCCCAAGTCACAAGATCGAGGTTCGGTTCAAGCGCAATAAACCGCTACCAAGTGGCCCGACCAGTGGCCCAGCGCCCTTGAGCGAGCGCAAGTCGCCGTTCGGACTACAAATCGCCAAACGGGCCATCCCCGGCGTGACGCATGTCGTCGTCGTAGCCTCGGGCAAAGGCGGCGTCGGCAAATCGACCGTGAGCGTGAATCTGGCGACGGCATTAGCCGCCACTGGTGCCAAGGTAGGCCTCCTTGATGCCGACATTTACGGTCCTTCGATTCCGATGATGCTGGGAATAGCCGGACAGATGCCGGTGACTGACGGCGATAAGCTTTTGCCACTTTCGGCTCATGGGGTGAAAACCGTGAGCTTTGGCTTCCTTACTGATACCGAGCAGCCAGTGATTTGGCGCGGCCCCCTAGTGGCTAAGGCCTTTGGGCAGCTGTGCTACGACGTGAAGTGGGGCGAGCTAGATTATCTGGTCATCGATCTGCCGCCTGGGACAGGTGATATTCAATTGGCGCTGGTCGAAACCTTGCCAATCCACGGCGCGGTGATCGTGACGACGCCGCAGAACGTAGCGCTGCTCGACGCTCACAAGGCGCTGACGATGTTTCAAAGACTCGATGTGCCGGTGTTTGGTCTAGTGGAAAACATGTCTGAGTTTGTTTGCCCCAAGTGTGGCCATCACGAGCCTATTTTTTCCTCCGGTGGTGGGAGTGAGATGGCAGCGGCGCGTAAACTCAAAGTATTGGCCCATGTGCCCCTGACCGCCGCCGTGCGCGAGGGCGGCGACAGTGGCAAGCCTGTAGCACTTAGTGACAACGAGTTGGCACGCCCCTTCAAACAACTAGCGGAGGCCGTGCTGGCCCATGGCTGATTTTCGCCTCGACCCCGCGACGCTTAGGCATGCTGTTCTTGCGGCCCTAGATTTGCTCGATCAGCATCTGGCAAATTTAGACCAAACACCAGTAAAGCCAAAACTTGTGCCTGGTGAACTTGCTGCGAAAATGGCGGGCATGGTTCCAGACAACGGCAGCGACATTTCAACACTGATCGCAGCCGTAAGGACCAACTTTCTGCCAGCCATCACCCACTGGCAGCACCGGCGATTTTTCGCCTATTATCCGGCTGCGACCTCGATTCCTGCAATCGTCAGCGAGCTCCTCATCGCAGCGCTTGGATCCGTTGGCTTGCAATGGAGCGCTAATCCGGCCGCAACGGAACTAGAATGCGTCGTGATGGACTGGATTTTAGATTTACTCGGCGCACCAAACGACTCTCCATTTAGGCACACCTCGCGTCAAGGCGGCGGCATCATCCAAAACACGGCCGGCGAGGCTTTGGCGGTAATCATGACTGCGGCCCGCGTCAATCATCATGCACGCGGCTTGGGTGCCGCGGGGTCACTGACGCCTGCACAGCTTGAGGACCTTTATTGGCAGGATTCGTCATCACTGGTTGTGTACATGTCGGACCAGAGTCATTTTTCTGGCCCCAAAGCTGTGCGCGTTGCAGGGATGCGCCTCCACAAGATTCCGGCCAAACTACTACCAAACGGCAACTGGGGCATCACCGCTGACGATGTGCGGCTTGCCATGGCCGAGGACCGTAAAAAAGGGCTAAAGCCTTGCGCACTGCAGCTCAATTACGGATCCACCAACACCTGTGGCTACGATGATCTTGAGTCCTTCAAGGGCTTTGCAGACCAGGAGCAGATCTGGGTTCATGTGGATGCTGCATACGCTGGACCTTCTCTCATCTTACCGGAGTTTAGGGAGCGCTCACATGCGCTGCAGGACATTGCGACATCTTTTAACTTCAACGGCTCCAAGTGGTTTTTGTGCGGATTTGACTCGGCGTTCTTGTATGTTCGTGACCGGCACCTGCTGAAGCAAGTGTTTGCCGCTGACGGTGCTTACCTAGCTAGAGTAGACGAAGAGCAAATTTATAATCCTGAGCTCAAGGACTGGTCGATTCCGCTCGGGAGACGGTTCCGAGCCCTCAGGATCTGGATGGTGCTCAGTTATTTCGGGCGCTCTGGGCTGGAGGCGTTTTTGCGCAAGGCCATCCACCAAGGCAATCGCGCCCGTCAGGCTATCGATGTTTCAGATGTGTTTGAGCAGGTGGTCAAAACAGATCTGGGTTTGGTCTGTTTTAGGCTCGAGACAAATGACGATAATCTCAACGATCGCTGGATCAAGCGCATTGAGGAATTGAGTGACGGCGGTAAACATTTCCTCATGTACCCCTCCATACTTGAGGGCAGGCCCATTTTAAGACTAGCCCTCGGTGGGGTACATACGGAAGATCAAGATGTCGATGCTATGCTGCAGATTTGTCGCCAGGCTGCGACTGATGTGGGCTTCAAAAAACAAGTCTGAGGTCCCCATGCTCCGTTTTATAATCCTCAGTTTTTTGTGTGCTAGTTCTGCCTTGGGCCAGGATTCACGCTTTTTTGCCAGCTGTGGGGTTGATGGCGTCTACGGCAAGGGATGTGTAGAATTTTACGACGGCACATGGACCAATGCTCAGATGACGCAAATATGCCGGAGTGTAGCCGCACGCGGCAGTATGATTGAGCTCGATCGAGATCACAAATGTCTGCGCGACCAATACCAAAGCCTCTGCATCAGCCAGCAGCTCTTTTCCCTGGCCTACATCTACCTCGATCATATGGACCGGCTGAGTTGTCAGGCGGTGCTGAACGGCAGGCTCTACAGCCGGCCCGAGTCCGGATGGTAGATAGCTCATTGCTGGACGTCTAAGACGACGGCTGGCTACCCTTGAATGTCGGCTTAATCGAAGATGCGAGATAGTGATCAAGACGCTCTTTGTCCGGCACACCATGATTTAAAAGCCGCGTGCGAGCAATATAGATATGGAAGCGCTTCCAGTCTAGGAGGTGCTTCTCAAATTGCTCTAAAAGCTCTTGGAGGCGCAGACCATTAGCCGAAGGGGGTAACTCCCTCACCAGTTGGTATAGCCTCAGTTCCGGATACTGGCTCAGATCTTTAAGGTACGGCAGAGCCTCGTAGCCTTTTTGCTTAACCCTATCTTCGACAAAGTTGCAGGTATAGAGCTCGAGCTCCTTGTACTTGCGCGACTGTATGGCTCCAGCGTTTTCCGTATAGTGCCGAAACTGCATGAATTCATCATGAGTAAAGTCATTGAGTATGGATACACAAGCGACGGCCAATTTTGCGAGACTGCAAAGGTCCTCAGCAATCGTAAGCGTTTCGCCGTTTATTTTATGTGCTGTCACAGAGGTAAGAATCTGCCGCAAAGCATCGATCCACAGGTCAAAACAAATCTCATTGAGCTGGACTACGGAAAGAAAGAGAAGCTCGGATCTATCTGCTGACGTGGGTAGCAGCGAGCAGTGCAGGGCAAAGTGGCGCGGATCACGGCTCATGTGCTCCGTGATACCCTGCATCAAAGTCAGTGCATCCTGACTATAGGGTATTAAGTCACGCCCGGCACCCAGTAGCTCTCGTGCCTGGTGACTCTCGAGCTGCCGGAGCTGCGCGAGGACATGCATGCAGGCAATCATGCGCTGTGGTAGCAGGGTCGGCCGTGCGGCCTCGACCTGATACAGCCGCGCCACGATGTAACTCAAGTCCTTCATGCGTTGATCTACAGCCTGGCCAAAAGAGTCGGCCGCTGGGACCGCGTGCAGCAAGTAGTCCGAGATGTAAGTCGCGTAATCAAAACGCTTTTCGTAAACATCGCAGGCATTAGCGTAGAACTCGTAGAGTTCATCGCCGCGCGGTAGCGCATGCTGCATGTCCCAAAGGAGATTTTTGAGCACAACGAGACGACGGTTAATGTCGTCAGTGATCTTGCGCTTACCCACGCCCTGTATGTAAGCCGTCGTTGCAAACGCGGCGCGCTCAAGCGCCTGGCCATTACTGGCACGCTCGAGACTTTTGGTGATCAAACCTAGAATGGCTCGATCTAGGGTGTGCGTTAAGTCATGCACGAGGACCTCCTCGCCGTTATGACCTTGGACTTAATGATTTTTAATTAATAAGTCAATTATTATGTTTTTAATAAAAATATTGAGATTGACAATTTTTATAGATATCAATTAATAATCTAATATGATTGGTTTTTATCCAACAGTACTCCTAGTTAGCGTCTCAATGAGCATCCCGGTGTGCCTCTTGGCAAGTCCAGCCGTGGCGTCCAGCGGCGAGCCGGCCGCACCCAGACAACGTATCGCGGGAAGCCCCAGTGACAACGGTAGCTTCGCGGTCTACGAGCGATCGGTAAAAGTACCTGCGGCGCCGGACGAGGATGCCACGATCTATGCGCCGTCGCACGACGGGGGCAAGACCATGGTCGCAAATGGCCACTTCCCTCTCGTGATCGTGCTCCCGGGATTTCTCGCGCACTATAGTTACTACGAGCAAATGACACGGCATCTGGTCAGCTGGGGATTTGTCGTTCTCGGCATCGACTTTGCCAAACCTAGTGATCACGCAGGTTCAGCTAAACAAGTGCAACGCACTATCGACTGGGCCCTCTCGGCGGCAAATCCGGCTGCATCGATCATCGACAGGGACAAGATAGCCATCGCTGGCCATTCTCTAGGAGGTAAAATTGCCGTCTACGCATCAAGTGGAGATGCCAACACCAAGTATCCCGCCATTAACTTTGCTGGTGCCCCCCGTATCAAGGTGATCATCGCCTGGGATCCTGTCGACTCGGGTGGACCGCCGTGCGCTATCGCGGAGGGTGACGCACCGGGGCAGTGCCGTGGCAATCCCGTTTTGCCCGAGAATATCCGCCGCAGCGGCGCCAAGATGCTGATCTTTGGTGGTATCACAGGTGATCCTAAACGATTGACGTGCACGCCTCGAGGCCGCACCCATGCCAACTTCTACGCCAACGCACCCTCGTCAGCGATGCATGTAGAATTTCCGAAGTCTGGACACGTCGACTGGGTCGCGCAGAACACTTGGTTTGGACTCCTGCCATTTCTTGGCAATCTGTTTTGTGGGGATCATCCCAGCGCCGATCCGCTTAAAGTGCAAGCGATTGCTAAACGCACCCAGCTTGTTTGGTTACTGAAGAATTTTGGCAATTACGACGATCTCGATCAGTATCTAACGGGTGCCGTGATTCAGTCTGATTGTAAGAAAAACGATCTGTGCAAGATTGAGCAAAAGTAGACCCGATCGTCGCACCAATTAAGCTGCGTCAAAGACTGCTCACCCGAGTAGCTGTATAGGGATCAGTAAGTATCAATCATCAACAACCCTAAACGCGACGCCGTCTAAAGACAGCCAATTATTTGAGCAACCCACGCGAGCTACCACACAACCAGTCGGCATGATATCCAGGCGGCACGCTCCTGACATGACGGTCATCAATCGGTACTTCGAAGGGCGGTATCCTGTCGGTAAAGTGAAAGCGCAAGCATCGATAGTACCCGCACGAATCAGGCCACGAAAGCGCACCACGCCATCTGTCCCACGATAATACGCCGTAGGACCATATGCGGTGTCTCCGGATGTGCCGTAATCCAGCCACGAATTAGCAAAGGTCGGAGTGATCCAAGCTTCCCGCTTGATCGTGCCGCCACCGCTTATGGTGACGTTGCCTGCGACTTCGAGAGTGGTTGCCGGGGATGTAGTGCCAATGCCGACGTTGCCATGACGAATGAATTGACAGATATTTCTCAAATGTGCAATAGTCACATTTATGTTTTATATGACCACGGATGATGGCGTGAAATCACCTGAAATAATGAGACAAATCAGGTCACTGATCGGAAGCGGCAGAATTCGAGTCCTAAAGCATGCCGCGTCGAGAATGGCGTTGCGATGTTATACTTTACCAGAGATTGAACAGGTTCTTATCGGTGGATTTCACGAATTCGAAAGAGACGAGTACGACCAGAACCATTCCGTGTGGACTCACGCAATCAGAGGCTCAACCCGCGATGGTCGTGAGACTAGAGTGGTAGTGGCCATTGTCGATGAGTTGTTGGTGGTGACAGTTGTGGGACCATTGAAATAGAGGAAAGCATATGAAGGCCCGATATAACAAAGTGGTTAAAAATTTTATTTATGGTGGTCTCGGCTTCCCAGTGATTTTTAGGAGTGTCGAAGTCAAAGAAGTGATGGGCGAGTTGGTCCCGAACATTAATCACCGCAAACTCCAAGATGAGGCCTTCCTTGCACTTTTGAGTGCGAACTTTAAATTTAGTGGAGCGCATCTTTCTTTTGTTCGCAATTATATGGGATTAAAACAAGAGGATTTAGGTCTTAGGCTTGGACTTAGTGGTCATAGCATGGTTTCAAAATGGGAGAAGAAAAGAGCCGATGCTACAGGTATGTCGAGCGCTGTCGAGGCTGGTGTTCGCATCCTTATGTACGAATATTTAAATAAATCACAAATTCCTACTGAGACTGTAATCCTGGTATTGTCCGGTGATCTTGACGAACCAAAAGGGCCGGTGCCGATTGCAGCCTAAGTGACGCTTACCTTGGACATCAGTCTTAAACATGGATAAGAACAACTATGTAACTACTACTCCACTCGATGAAAACATCGCTGATGAGCTGAGCCCAATACCACCGGCCGCTGTTGGGAGCATCCCAGTCACAGCAGCCGCTTGCGATAAGTTGATCGCCCCAAACGACAGCTGTTTTTTTACTGCTAAATACTTGGTAATCCGTGTTAGAGATGAGACCAGCTGTTACCGAGGATCCCGTTGATGCCAGAGCGATATTCAGCGTATAGATATTAGCGGTTGCTTTTATCGACGGCACTGTACCGGTAAATGTGACCGCAAGAGACCCGGTGTTACCCGCAGACAATTGTATCAGTCTCATGCCTAATAGGAGTACGCTCGGATCACCATGTAAACCCAGCCACTTGAATTACTGTTACCCGCAGAGGCGGCGTCCAAAGTGCTGTTGGCATTAATAGGGATTATCTGTGATGAGTACCAAGTGCCGAAATAAGATGAAAAATTATCTGTTTCACCGAAGTACGTAAGTAAAACTTTGTGCTGTGCCTGGTTGTCATTGAAAGACGTCGACGGCCGCGCACCGCGAGTACCAACCCAGCTAGTTGTACTTGTCACCGATCTGCCGAGAAGCATATTAAAGTGATCCGAAATATTTGTAGTGAGGAACACATTAGCGAGAATATACCTCGCATTTGCGGGCACCCCGGTTAGTGCCACGTTTTGTGGCGTTGAGTTACTAAAGCTGAATTCCACTGTGAGAGGTGTCGCAAAATCCTGCCACATAATGGTCTTGTTGCCGTTGACCGCAACCGTGCCGTTGATATCGAGTTTAGCTGCAGGTGACGTAGTGCCGATACCGACATTGCCGGTATACCGGTCCGCCCAGATTACTTGAAAAGGGCAGTCAATTTCGGCCATTTGGATTGACACCTTACCCCTTCTGATGGCAATTTAACCATCAGAAGGAGCGAGCATGAAAGCTCAGAAATTGTTCCATCAAAAAGTGGTTTTAACGCATAAAGCATCGTCCCGACTCGGGATTTTTGAAGTCGCGATTTGGCGTGTGCCAGTGAATCGATCTTATCCTGAAGGCATCAAGTATCGGGCCTGGCTTTCAGAAGCAGGTAAAACTATTTTTGGTTTTGATAATCACCAGCCAAAGGGACCGCATCTACACATCGGTGAGCGGGAAGTTGGCTATGTCTTTAGGGGCATTAATGCCCTTCGTGAGGATATTTTAGCCATGATCGCAGAGGAGGGTTTCATTTATGAAGACTAAGAAGGTTTTGTTGGTGGTCGAGCCATCATCGAAGTCATTAAATCGTTCTTTCAATGCTTTAGCTAAACCAGGCAAGAAAAAGCTAGGCATCGAAACCATATGTTTCCCTGATTTTGAAACATTAGGTAAGGTTATTACAGCGTCCCGGCTCGAGTTAATGCGCGTCATAAGAACAGAGAAACCAAAGTCGATTCAGGAATTGGCTCGCGCAGTTGGACGCGACTTTAAGAATGTTTATCGTGATGTGAATATTCTCGCTGAATTCGGACTTATCGAGCTTAAAAAGGCGGGGCCTCGACGTGCCGCCGCTCCAGTAGCTCTGTTTACGGAAATTGTGTTAGCGGCATAAAATAATAATTTCTGATTACCGCGTGCAGCAGTCTAGATTGTGGATAAGAACACTTACACTTTTCTACAGAAGAGCGAAAAAATTATGAATGCAGTTATTTTCGGAAAGTGAACAGCGACCAATATCTAATATCCGATCACTACCGCTTACAATAAAGTGAAAATCTTAAACTTGTATAATTACCGGTCGCTGACTACAGCTCGCATTTAGGGAAAAGCTACAAATAACAGATCATAAACGTATACACTCGACAACAGTATATATTTCGGGTTCCCCGAAGTTGGCAGCTACTCCTAGCCCGTCGCCGGCGTCACTGTTCTGAACTCTGTGCTGGATCTCAATCGCCTTACCGGTGCCGATCGTAAATAAGCTGAATATGACCGAACTGGTAGAAGTCGGCAAGGAATCTTGACTAGAGTTGTATTCGCTTGTTCCAACATCGATAGTTACTCCGTCGGTCACATTTCTTAGACGAGCCTGGTGACGTATTGCGGAACTGGCTGGCACAGTAATTCGACACCGATAAGTGCCGGCCCTCAATGTCAATTGATTTTGTGACAATGAGACATGTCCACCAGGGTTATATTTTATGGTGTTTAATGTTCGTGTCATCCAAGTTCCTGATGTGGACGAACCTGCATCAGTTCCGGATGCCTTCTGATCCATAACCAGAAAATACGCATCACTACTCGATGCAGTAGTTTGCGTAGTTCCATCAGGGAACTTCATTCCTCCTGTCGTAGACTCAATAATGCCGGAAACAGACAGCTTTTGGCTTGGCGCCGTCGTCCCAATCCCGACGTTGCCGTTACTCTGGATTACCATCTTCGCTTCGGATATCTGGTTTGGTGCATTCGCACTAGAAACTGCGAATACAAGCTGATCACCGCCACCGGAGGAACTATTGTTGTAATGAAAAATGGAACTAGCTCTAACGTCTGTAGAGGATGCCCAATATCTGGCTAATGTGATAGCTCCGATCGGAGTATTAGAAGAGTTCGATGACTGGAGATGTAACGGAGAGTTCGGCGCCGTAGTCCCTATCCCGACGTTGCCTCCATTTGGCTGCATTACGATAGGAAAAGTCTGTGCTAGGTTTATCGATTGATTTGCTTGTAGCCACATTGCATAGGGAGCCGTCGAATAGGCCCCCACATCTAAGACGTGCGTGTAGGCATTTGTCGCACCTATTCTCAACACACCATTTTGGGTCGAACCCGAGGAAGCAGGTGCGTTATACGTGCCGCGAGCATCAAGCGGGAGACCCGGGGCCGTAGTCCCTATCCCGACGTTGCCAGTAGACGAAATATTTAATCGCGGCGCACTTGCATTGTTATCCCAAATCGAGAATGCCCCTGGAGCGTAACTTGCTGAGGCCAGGGCACCGATCGAGAAATCGGCGCCTGTACCTGCTGAGTTAGTCAGACGGATTGAAATATCGTTGCTGTTATTTCCGCTAACATGCAGTGATTTAGCCGGCGCCGTCGTCCCAATCCCGACATTTCCACTAAAATATCCATTACCACCCGATACTGCCCCAGTGACGCTTATGACTGACGCACCATCAATCGTCGCTGCTGATATAATCGGCGATACTAGAGTCTTATTACTCAGCGTCTCCACTGCAGTCTGAGTTACTATGACTCCACTCGACGGAAAAGTAGCCGATGAAACGACTCCAGTGCCACCGACAGATGTGGGGAGCACGCCAGTCACAGCCGCCGCCTGCGATAAATCAATAGCTCCAAATGAGGGCGCTCCACCCCCACTAGGGACGACTAAGCTCTGGTACGCAGCTCCAGCACCGGTAGATAAAAGATTGCCGCTACTATTTCCAATCAAAACACCGTTGTTAGTGAAGCTCGAAGCCCCCGTACCGCCGTTGCCCACAGGCACGATACCAGAGCCGATAATCGATGCCGGCAGCGTCGGAATATCGGCGACCGCCAGCGCACCACCGTAATACAGCCGCCCCTTCGTATCAGTTGCGACCTTGGTGTAAGTGCCAGCTGCTACGCCAGTCGTCGTTAGCGTCGGATTCGGAAAGTTACCCGTTAAGTCGCCACTAGCAGGTCCTGTGGGTGCTAAGCCCGATGCCCAAGACCAGGCACCAGAGCCGTTAGTGATCAATGCCTGACCGCTAGTCCCATCACTAGCTGGTAAGGTCCACGAGGTTGAAGCAGCTAAAGTGTCGGGTGCTCTCAACGCTACGAAGTTAGTTGTACCCTTGTCGTACATCACCAGCTTGTTGCCAGTGACACCGTTGCCACTGATCGTTATATCGCCATTAAATTGGCCGGAAGCCGCAGTTACAGTGCCAGTCGTGTAAACCACTGTTGAGCCGGTGATAAGCGATGCACCGGTTATTGTCCCTGCATTGACGATGGGCGAAGCCAAAGTTTTATTGCTCAGTGTTTCTACTGCAGTCTGAGTAGCCACCACACCAGAGGCCGGAAAGGTTGCCGTGGAACTAATCCCAATACCACCAGCCACTGTAGGTAGTATCCCCGTGACCGCTGCAGCTTGCGCTAAATTGATCGCGCCAAATGAAGGCGCCCCACCACCACTTGGCACGACTAAGCTTTGGTATGCAGATCCAGCCGCAGTAGAAAAAAGATTACCGCCGCTGTTACCGAGTAAAACGCCGTTATTGGTAAAGCTAGAGGCTCCGGTACCACCGTTACTCACAGGCACGATACCAGAGCCGATAATCGATGCCGGCAGCGTCGGAATATCGGCGACCGCCAGCGCACCACCGTAATACAGCCGCCCCTTCGTATCAGTTGCGACCTTGGTGTAAGTGCCAGCTGCTACGCCAGTCGTCGTTAGCGTCGGATTCGGAAAGTTACCCGTTAAGTCGCCACCAGCGGCGCCTGTCGGTGCTAATCCCGATGCCCACGACAAGCCACCAGAGCCGTCGGTAATCAATGCTTGACCGCTAGACCCGTCACTCGCTGGTAAGGTCCACGAGGTTGAGGCAGCTAAAGTATCGGGTGCTCTCAACGCTACAAAGTTAGTCGTACCCTTATCGTGCATCACGAGTTTGTTGCTGGTGACACCGTTGCCACTGATCGTTATGTCGCCATTAAATTGGCCGGCAGCCGCAGTTACAGCGCCAGTCGTGTTAACCACTGTTGAGCCGGTGATAAGCGATGCACCGGTTATTGTCCCTGCATTGACGATGGGCGAAGCCAAAGTTTTATTGCTCAGTGTTTCTACTGCTGCCTGAGTAGCCACCACACCAGAGGCCGGAAAGGTTGCCGTGGAACTAATCCCAATACCACCAGCCACTGTAGGTAGTATCCCCGTGACCGCTGCAGCTTGCGATAAATCAATAGCTCCAAACGACGGCGTCCCACCACCACTCGGCACGACTAAGCTCTGGTACGCAGCACCCGCAGCCGTGGACAAAAGATTACCGCTGCTATTGCCCAATACGACGCCGTTGTTAGTAAAGCTAGAGGCTCCGGTACCACCGTTACTCACAGGCACGGTACCAGAGCCGATAATCGACGCGGGAAGTAAAGGGATGTCGGCAACCGCGAGTGCGCCGCCGGAGTAAATACGCCCCTTCGCATCTGTCGCGACCTTAGTGTAGGTACCTGCCGCAACTCCAGTTGCTGCTAGTGAAGGATTCGGGAAGTTGCCTGTCAGGTCTCCACCAGCAGCACCAGTCGGTGCTAACCCTGAAGCCCACGACAAGCCACCAGAGCCGTTAGTGATCAATACCTGACCGCTAGTCCCATCGCTCGCTGGTAAGGTCCACGAGGTAGAAGCAGCTAAAGTGTCGGGTGCTCTCAACGCTACAAAGTTAGTCGTACCATTATCGTGCATCACCAGCTTGTTGCCAGTGACACCGTTGCCACTAATCGTGACATCACCATTAAATTGGCCGGCAGCCGCAGTTACAGTGCCAGTCGTGTTAACCACCGTAGAGCCGGTGATAAGCGACGCACCACTCATAGTCCCTGCATTGACGATGGGCGAGGCCAAAGTCTTATTACTCAATGTCTCAGACGCGCTTTGTGTGACCACCACACCACTCGATGGAAACGTCGCCGTTGAGCTGAGCCCAATACCACCAGCCGCTGTAGGTAATATCCCTGTGACAGCTGCAGCCTGCGATAAATCAATAGCTCCAAACGACGGCGTCCCACCAGCACTCGGGACGACTAGGCTCTGGTACGCTGTACCTGCAGCAGTGGACAAAAGATTGCCACTGCTATTCCCAAGTACCACACCGTTATTAGTGAAACTTGAAGCCCCTGTACCACCGTTACTGACTGGCAGGACACCACTGGTGATACTCGACGCTGACAGCGGCGGGATATCACTGGCCGAGAGTGTCGCACCTAAGTAAACGCGGCCTTTAGCATCGGTCACGACCTTCGTGTACGTACCAGCTGCCACACCTGTGTTGGATAGAGTGGCTGCTGCGCTGCCAGGACCTGCAGCCGTGACGTCACCAGTGAGGCCACTTAAATAACTGCCTGCTGCCTGCTTGCCACTAAATGCCTGGTAATCCGTGTTGGATATCAGACCAGCTGTCACCATCGCTCCCGCCGATGCCAGAGGGATACTCAGCGTGTGGATATTCGCGGTTGAGTTAATTGCCGGTGCCGTACCGGTATTCGTGACCGTAAAGGTCTGGCTGTTACCCGACTGGCCGTTGAGACTGGAGAGACCTGAGCCTGATACACCTAGGGATCGTGACTGCGTGCCGTCCCAGAATTTAATTTGATTAGAGCTGGAGTTGTACCAGGTCTTACCCACGTCGGGGGAGCCGGTGCCACTGCCGTTGAGCGCGGCAATCATAGAGGCTTCACTCGTGTTATCAAAAATGCCGAGTCCCAGAGTCTTAGCCGCCGTGATCTTTAGGTCGCCACCTACGGAGAGCCCAGCAAAAGTCGGCGTGGCCGTGGGCTTGATATCCTGCTCGGTCACCGTCGGAGGCACTGACCATATGAGCTTGCCACCGCCATCGGTGGTCAGGTACTTACCAGCGCCGCTGCTACCATTCGTCGCCAGCGAGAGTTTGCCGTCGCCGTTAAAGGCCAGCGTCTTATCATCGACGGGAATGCGCATCGCGTAGGGCACGAAGCTAAACTGCTGCCGCGGATAGGTCTTACCCCCTACGGTCAGCTCAATGTAAACGGGCTGAGATCCATCGCCAAAAATGGCCTCGATCTCAGACGCCGTGAGATCGAAGTTTAGGGAGAGCACACCCTGAGATGCAGAGATATCATTAAAGCTAAAGACGCGGCCCCTTGGTGATCCCCCAACGGCAGCCTGATAAAACCTGACCTCAACTGAGACCGTTTCTTCGACAGGTGCACCGCTACTTTGTGTCAGTCTGGCTGCATAGCTGAGGGGAAAGCTAGGTGTGTCGGCAAGTGTGGGCTGGGACGAGGTAACAGCTAACCAAACGCAGCACGATAAAGCCGCGGTGTTTAGTATTCGTTTGATCTGTCTCAGTTTGGACTGCAATCATCCCCCTGCCGTGAGGGGCACTCGGTGCTCCGGGATCAGGGCCGTAAAGCCCTGCCATCTTTAGGATTTCCATCGGCAGGGACGGGGAAATCTTGAGGCCAAAAAATAGGTGGCAAATATGCTCTTAGTTTCGGGGCGTTAGAAGCGTTTCGCCAGAAGATTTTTGGTGAGGCGCTATTGAGTCATGTCAGTTTTGCGCATCTTCGGACAAGTTTTGCGATCTTCGCATCAAGAACGTAAGACTCACGGACCAGCCTATGGTAAGACTCGCCTTGACTGCCACAGGTTGCATCAATCGCCCCCATAGCACCTTTCTGTCCCAATTCTAGCGATTGGTGACGACTAAAAAATTAATCTTCTTTGAATTATATTGTAGTGACATTGTAATATAGGTGGGAGAATTCGAGCTGATCAACGAGGTGCTTGGATGAGAATTGAATGGGACCTGTCGAAGGCCGCAGCCAATATTAAGAAACACCGGGTATCTTTTGAAGTCGCTGCAACAGTGTTCGATGACCCATATGCGATTTCAATCGAGGATCATGGTAGCTCGCACGAGGAGCGGTGGGTCACAATAGGGTTGGCTGCCGACGAGCGGACATTAGTTGTGATCCACACCTGGCGGGATACAACTGACAAAGAGCTGATCAGGATTATAAGCGCACGGCGTGCCACAAAGAGGGAGGCGAAGCAATATGAAGAAGGAATATGATTTTACAGGTGGTGTTCGGGGAAAATTCCACCGCCCCAAGAAGTTGCAGCGAACTCTAAGGATTGATGCTGACATACTTGAATATTTCGAACGAATGTCCAGGGCTGCAGGCATTCCCTACCAGACCTTGATTAATCTCTCTTTGCGTAAATTTGCTAATGAGGATGGCACCATCACGCTATCTGGCAGCAAGAAATGATAGCTCGTGAAATCCACTATTGCACGCGTCCTTGTCGTCCGCTGTTTTTGGTAGACCGTGCTTAACTTTAGTTCAACGTGATGATGCAATCCGCACGGTCGATGGGTCTTAGTTTCCGAAGTGGATCCAACGAATCGATATTAGAGCAGAGTATCCACCCGAACGGCGCGGACCGAAATAAGTTTAAATTCGTGCTTAATTCAGCGTAGATTATTTGACCCACATCGTCGCGTGTTGGCAGTAAGTGCGGCCGGTTCCTCCGTTGTATGTGACGACTCCGGCGCCGCATGTTCCAGTGTAACCACTGATTCCGAATCCCCAGGAAGTATCGTTGGTGTTGCAGTCGGCCTCGTTGTTGCCCTGAAAACCAAACCGCGTTGGCGCTCCGCCATTATAGTTTATACCACTGGCATTGCAGTTTGGTTCGGCAGTGTCTTCGATTCCGAAAAGTGCGATAACCTGAGCACGCGTTATGGTGCCGGCCTTGTAGGCGGCATTAAACAAACTATACGCAATGACGGCACCGGTCCAACTTTGGGATAAGCAGAGATTCGGTCCAGGCGCGCCACGACATCCGCGGAGGTTGGTTCCAGTGACGTTATTCCACGCATTGAACTTGCCATTGTAGTTGAGCCAAGGTTTCTGAGAGCCGCCGATGTCTTCGTCAAATAAAGTTGTATTAGTCCAGTAGGCACTCGAGTAAGCTAAAGTATTATCATTTTTGATGCGCATGACAAGCGTCCAACCACCACCGTCGTAGGTCATGTCGCACCATGCTTTGAACGCTGCATTGCCGCCGACGCCATCGGTATCGATCCAGTGGAGACCGTCGCCCTGGCTCGTATAATAACTTGAGGCTAAGTACGCGTTACAAGATGTTCAGTAAGTGCCATCGGGCATCGTCCAAGCGCCTGAGACATTTATGAGTTCAAGTTTTGCAAGTGTACTGCAATTGACTTTAACCGAATTGAGGCTACCGCTATTGTCGACCATGACCTGATAACAGGTGTTTCCATCTGCGCTTTTAACGGTGGAACCCCGTGACATCGCAACGCCACCAACCTCAAAAAGTGTTGCAGGTGCAGTCGTCCCTATCCCGACGTTGCCGCTTTTTGAAATCCTAACTCTCTCGGCCATCGTCGATCCATCGCCTGATCCAGGGTTCGTGTAAAATGAAAGCCCCGATTGATAGCCATAATTGGGTCCCTCTTCAACTGCCTGTATCACGGCCAAAGGAAAGCCACGGTCATAAAAATTGATGGTTCCGGCGCTTCTAGGCATCGTCCCTGTAGCATAGTAATCAAGTCTTAAATTACCGTCCTTTATGTGTAGAAGGTCTGATGGAACCGTCGTCCCGATACCGACATTGCCGCCATTCGGCTGCAATATGATCGGATACTTCGTGGCCAAATTGCTGCGATCCGTACCCTGGAGCCAGACACCCCAAGGACCGCCATTCGCCTGCCCAACATCGAGAACGTTGTTATTAGAGCCAGAGAACCGCGCAATCCCGGTTTGCGCTGTACCACTGGTGGCGGGGTATCCGGTAGTTCCATAGGCTTCGAGCGCGACCGCAGGAGAAGTTGTTCCAATTCCGATATTGCCGTTACTTTTGAAGGTGGCTATGTTTCCTGCCGACGAGTCAAAGCGAATGTCATTGGCGACTGCGGTGGAACCAGCCCATATTGTACCATTGGCATCGTTGCCGATGAGCCAATTGGCATTGCCACGAAGCGCGTTCCCTGTAGACATATTTATCGATCCAGCGACATCAAGAGCAACAATTGGTGACGTTTTGCCGATGCCTACGCCCCCAGCGTTGAAGTAGATATTGCTCCCTGACGTTGTCCACTGCGAAGATCCGGATCCTATGGCCGCAGTCTTCTGTAAAGTGCCATCGGGAAACATGATGCCATCAGTACCGGCGGTACCAGCTACATGAAGTTTTGCGCTTGGTGAAGTTGTACCGATGCCTACGTTGCCTGCGTTGCCGAAATTCCGAGCCTCCAGTCGCTCCATCTATTGACCAATATCCTATATAGATATAATATATACATTGAGGTTGCGTTGAGGGGTTTTCATGGCTATAAGATTCGAATGGGATGAGTCTAAGAACAAGTCAAACCGAGCGAAGCATGGAATTTGGTTCGAAGAAGCGCAATCAGTATTTGATGATGCATTTGGCCGATTATTTGTCGAGGATTCTTCGGACGAAGAGCGATTTATCCTCGTCGGAATGAGTTTGCATTCTGGTATTATAGTAGTTGTCCACTGTTATCGCGACGAAGACACAGTCATCCGAATTATTTCCGCCCGGAAAGCCACCAAGCGTGAAAGGATTTTCTATGAAAAAAGAATATGATCTAGCGAAAATGAAAGAGGTCAAGAATCCTTACCCGAAGCAAAAGAAGAAGCTCGTTGGGATCAATCTAAGTCCGGCTGTAATCGACTACTTCAAGAAGCTCGCCGAAGATTCCGATATACCGTACCAGAAGTTAATTGATCTCTATTTGCTCGACTGTGTGAAGCATAAAAGAAAAATTTCAATGAAGTGGGTAGCGTAAACTTATTGAAGCGGTGAATCAATTCAGCGATGTCACCTGGACAAAGCAGGTTTGAAGCGCTGGGGCTGTGTGGTTAGTCGATTCCTGGCCGGATACCTCATGCTCAAAGGTGCCGCATCTTGCCCGTTCAGAAGAGTCAGTACAGGATTATGTAGTTAAAATACGTTGTGTTGGCCCATCCGCTATTTACATCTACTCGCCACATTCTCAAAGTAAAGCTCATGGTTGTGGTACTTTGTACCATTGTGGCGTGAGTGTCGGGGGTAGCTCCATCTGGATTGGACAGTGTACCGATCACTGTAGCCATACATATTTCGGCAGCTTTCAAGCCTGCGCCGAGAAGTGACAGAACTTCTGATCGGACAGAGTCGGGAAACTTCGCAAGTCACGCTCCAGAATGTAACTTGGCAGCAACCACTTGCTGCCTCAAGGCCGTAACTCTAGGACCCAGGCCAAGATCAACGATGAACTGCGGGATCTCCTCTGAGCCAAGCCCAAACGCCTTACGCCATGCGAACAGGAGATTAACTGCCACCCCATTACGTCTAGCAACGTCGGAGACCGAAGCTAGTGGTTCGTTGGATTCGTCGACTATGCGCCGCTTCCCTTCGATGCTATACCGACGACGGCGTTCGACCCCAGTGATGACCTGGATCTTTTGGGCCATAATTGCGCAATGCTGAAGCAGGCCGATGGGCGGCGGCGGGATTAAGAGATAGTCATACGGATAATCTTATGACTAACTCTTATTTGCTTCAGCAGGACCAGCTGCAATGCCTACCCAATAACATGTCGCCCTCCCCGCCAAAATACACCAAAAGAATAGCGGGTGACACCAAGCACCTGACACCAAGAACCCAAGAATCACTAGCGTCTGGCGACATGGACGTGCTTTTCAGGTTTGCCATACCCTAGGTCAGCCCCGCATTAAGGCTCGACAAACACCGAGTTTAAGAACAATGCAATCCACCCCCAGGATCCAACGTCGTTGTCCTCGAGTTGCATATACACGGTCTCTCCAGAATAGGCAGATGTATCAATGGCTGCTCCAGTTGGGTTCGTATTATTATTAACACCGGTTACCGTCCCCAAGTTGGTGTTAATTAGTACCGTGTTATCTGAGGCGCGGACCAGCTTGATAACCTTCAGGGCGCCGTTCGTCGCTCCACCGCCCGACAGTAGCATATGGAGTTTACTACCGAGTGTTAGGTAACCCAGCTTCAAAGTGCCGGTCGCACCGTCGCCGCCGTTGAAGGAGTTCCAGGTAAGTCCAACGATACTGGAGTTATAGGTCACGATCCAAGCTGCTGACTTCGATATCACCACGCTTAAGGGTGAGTTGTTCGCGGCGAGAGAGCCGTTGACCGCCAGATTTGTGCCTGGCGCCGTCGTCCCAATCCCGTCTGTAGGAAAGCAAGTGAAAAAACAATACGCATCCTTGCCGCTCAATTTTTTGCTAGCAGCCAACGCCACGAGTTATCACGAGCATCACTCTAGGGATTTTTCTCTGCTTG